>QKJH01000103.1 GCA_003250865.1 Alphaproteobacteria bacterium
GAAGACCGCGAAAAATCGCCTGAAAAAAAATTTTCATTTTTTTTGAGAATGTGTGTAATAAAATTACAATCGAAAGACTTTGTTAAGAAACAACCCGATTTTTATGAAGAGAAATACGACTCGATTCGCAGTGATTCGTGGGGGTAATTGGTTGCGAATTAAATAAGAAGCATTGTCCCAAGGCTAAGAAAGACAACAAAACCAACAATATCGGTAACTGTTGTCAAAAACACGGTCGAAGCCAGCGCGGGGTCAATCCGTACCCTATCCAAAAACAACGGAATAGAAACACCGGCAAAACAAGCCACTGTTAAATTAACCAGCATGGCAATACCGATAACAACACCCAAAACGACACTGTGGAACCAGAACATGGTTAATCCGCCCATAAGAATTGCAAACAGAATACCGTTAATATTGCCGACAAGGCATTCCTTGCCGATAACACGCAAAGCGTTGGCGCCGGACAGCTCTTTGGTGGCAATGGCGCGTACGGCGACTGTCATGGCTTGTGTACCTGCATTGCCGCCCATGCCGGTAACAATCGGCATTAGAATTGCCAATGCCACAACTTTTTCCAGCGCTTCATCAAAAAAGCTGATACAAACCGAAGCCAGGATTGCCGTAACCAGGTTAATGGCCAGCCAAGAAAAACGGGAACGAACCGTTGAAAAAATGGCACTGTAAATATCGGTTTCGGATACACCGCCGAGTTTCAACACGTCTTCTTCTGCTTCTTCATCAATAACATCCACGATGTCGTCAATCGTAATCACCCCAATCAGCCGCTCACCATCATCGACAACAGGAGCTGCAAGAATAACATCACGCCGGAAAAGGTGCGCCACCTCCTCCTGATCCATCGTCACCGGAATCTTAAAAATTTCGCGGCGTGCAATATCGGCAACCTTGGTCGAACGCTGCGCCTTGACCAGCGCGTCCAGCGGCACCTCGCCCACAACGCGGTATCCGGGATCAACAATAAATATATCGAAAAACTGGTCTGGCAGGTCATTACGCGCCATGCGGGCATAATCAAGCGTTTTCCCTACCGTCCAAAATTCGGGAACAACAGCTACCTCACGGCTCATCATACGACCGGCACTATCCTCGGGGAAGGTGAAACCCTCTTCGACATGCATCCTAAGCTTCTTAGACAGCTTTTTTACAACCTCAACACGGAAATCCTCGTCCAGTTGTTCCAACAGCTCCATAGCATCGTCCGTATCCATGTCGGCGATAATTCTGGCCACTTCAATAGGGTTCATGTCTGAAAAGATATGACGGATAACGTTGTCGCTCAGGTACAGAAACATATCCGAGGTAAAATTTTCTCCAAACCAGTCAATCAGCTGTTTGCGGTCTGCTCCGTCAATTTTATCCAGCAAATTGGCTACGTCAGGCGGCGACATAGCATCCAGCAACGTATAGGCACGGTGCTGATCTTCATCATCAATGGCTTCCTGCACGGCTTCAATCAGTTCATCAGGAAGCGACACGCTTGTCTCCTCGACAATCGCGGCCTCGGGTGCCTTTAAGGCTTGTTCCTGCTGATAATCCATGTTTTCCATGCCCACAAGATAGGCCATCTGTGGGCTCGGGGCAACGTTTTTATTCCAGCGGCAGCTCACAATCTTGATTAGCATTAATCTGTGCACAGGCCAACGCCGTCAGATTAAGCACACCGCGTGTTCCCGTGGCACTGGTCATGATATGTACCGGTTTATTTACACCAAGCAAAATTGGCCCCACGGCAATACAGTCTCCTAATATCTTGAACATGTTATAGGCAATACTGGCCGAGGATTGACACGGGCATACCAACAGATTGGCTCGTCCAGTCAGGGTTGAGTTTGGAAGCTGTTTTTCACGGACAATCGGACACAGAGCCGCATCGGCATGCATTTCACCATCCACTTCCATATCCGGTGCCACCTCGCGTAAGATTTCCAAGGCTTCACGCATCTTGCGCGCCTCGACATCACAATGAGAACCAAAATTCGAATGGGACAACAGAGCTACTTTGGGCTTAATGCCAAACGCCCGCACCTTATCAGCGGCAATAATGGCGGTTTCGGCCACTTGAATAGCTGTCGGCTGGGAATTGACATGGGTATCGGTGATAAACAGATTGCCCTTATCGCTAATCAGCGTCATCATCGAAGCCGCTGTTTCATGGTCAGGTTTCAACCCGATAACATCCAGAACATGGCGCAGGTGGAAATTATAGCTCCCCACCTTGCCACACAGCATGGCATCGGCCAATCCTCTGCGAACCATCATGGCTCCGATAACGGTGGCATTGGTACGCATGACCGTCCGCGCCCCCTCAGGCGTTACACCACTGCGCTCCATGATGGTGTGATAGGCTTGCCAATACTCATTGTATCGCTCGTCATGTTCGGGATCGACCAAATCAAAATCACGCTCGCGCTTCATATTCAGACCCAGCTTTTTAATCCGGGTTTCAACAACAGGCTTGCGTCCAACCAAAATGGGACGAGCCATGCCTTCGTCAATAACAATTTTTACGGCGCGCAATACATCTTCATCTTCTCCCTCGGCATAAACAACTTTACGTAATGCCGTTTTGGCCATGGAATATACAGGGCGCATGATAAGCGAGCTTTTATGCACCAGAGTGCCCAATTTCTCTTCATAAGCCTTGAAATCGTCAATAGGACGGGTGGCCACCCCCGTTTTCATCGCCGTTTTAGCCACCGCCATCGGTATTTCAATCAGTAGCCGTTTGTCAAACGGTTTAGGAATAAGATAATCCCGGCCAAACTCCAGCGCTTCACCTGCATATATAGATCGCACCTCGTCATCAACCTCTTTCATGGTCAAATCAGCGAGTGCTTTAACACATGCCAGTTTAATCTCGTCATTGATTGTAGTTGCCCCGACATCCAGAGCCCCTCGGAAAATATACGGAAAACATAGAACATTATTCACCTGATTGGGAAAATCACTACGACCAGTGGCCATATAGACATCATCACGCACCGTAGCAACCTCGTCCGGCATAATTTCCGGCGTTGGGTTAGCCAAAGCCATAATCAGCGGCTCTTTGGCCATGGTTTTAACCCACTGGGCTTTCAAAGCACCGGCAGCCGATACACCCAAAAAGGCATCCGCATCTTGCAAAGCATCTTCCAGCGTGCGGGCATCTGTTTTGGCCATATAAGCCTTTTTATATTGGTCAATATCCTTGGCGCGGCCTTCATGCACCACGCCCTTGCGGTCACATATAATGATATTCTTTTTTTGAACACCCAAAGTGACCATCATCCCCAAACAAGCCAGCGCTGCTGCGCCGGCACCGGATACGACCAACTTAACATCTTTAATATTGCGTCCCGTAAGACGTGCCCAGTTATACAGACAAGCCGACGAAATAATCGCCGTGCCATGCTGATCATCATGGAAAACCGGAATATTCATACGCTCTTTCAAGCGGCGTTCGATTTCAAAACATTCCGGAGCTTTGATGTCTTCGAGATTAATACCGCCATAGCTGGGTTCCAGCGCAGCGACCACCTCAATGAATTTATCAATGTCGGTTTCATCAACCTCGACATCAACAGCATTGACATGGGCGAATTTTTTAAACAGAACCGCCTTGCCCTCCATCACGGGCTTACTGGCCAATGCCCCGATATTTCCCAGTCCTAAGACAGCCGTCCCATTACTGACAACCGCCACCAAATTACCGCGATTGGTATAATCCAATGCTTTTAAAGGGTCTTTTTCAATGGCGAGACATGGCTCGGCCACCCCGGGGGAATAAGCCATGGATAAATCGCGCTGTGTTGCCATATCTTTGGAAGGAACGATATTGTATTTTCCCGGCACCGGAAACTGATGGTACTCAAGGGAAGCCTTTTTAAACTGGTCTGTCATTGAAACTCTCGTGAAGAAAAGAAAAGGTGAGTCGATAAGAATATGTGCGACTATACCGAAATAGCCCGCAGAAATAAACGAAATCTTATGATGCACAGCGGCATGAAAGCGTACAAAAAAGCCCCTATTTCATCGAAATAAGGGCTTTGTTTTCTTGTCATTGGTGCGACCGAGAGGACTTGAACCTCCACGGGTGTTACCCCACAGCGACCTCAACGCTGCGCGTCTACCAGTTCCGCCACGGTCGCTTACTTGGTATCACGTTCTGGACATATTCACCATTTCACACAAAAAGGCAAGAATTTTTTCAATAAATATGCTTGTATTTTTTACTATTCAACCGTATCTGTTGATTATGACTCTTGAATGGAAAACATCCGATTTGCCGGTTGCCTATCCCGATGCCGTTGCCGCTATGGAACGCCGCGTTGCCAATATGATTGATGGCAACGAAGGTGAACAAATCTGGCTGTTGGAGCACCCCCCCCTGTATACGGCCGGCACCAGTGCCAAACAAAGTGATTTGCTGGATAACCGTTTCCCTGTTTTCAACACCGGGCGCGGCGGCGAATATACCTATCACGGCCCCGGCCAACGTGTGGCCTATGTCATGCTTAATCTGGAACAGCGTAACCTCAAAGACATACGAAAATATGTCTGGTCATTGGAAGAATGGATTATACGTACACTTGCCATCATAGGCATACACAGCGAACGGCGCGAGGGACGCATCGGCATCTGGGTTGTTACCCCATCGGGTGAGAAGAAAATTGCTGCCATCGGCGTACGCGTACGGAAATGGATGACCTACCACGGCATTGCAATCAATGTGAATCCTGATCTTTCCCATTTTGGTGGAATAGTTCCCTGCGGTATCAAGGAGTACGGCGTAACATCCCTTCATGAATTAGGAAAGATGGCCTCAATGAGTGATTTGGATGAGGCCTTACAGCGTGCGTGGACGGAGATTTTTACACAATAGCACGTACGGAAGCTAACCTATTTCTGTTTTTGCAAGAAGCTTTTGACCTCAGCTAGTACGTCCGTGTACACCTTTTTCTTGAACGGTACAATCAGATTTTCAATCCCATCCAGCGCCGCCCAACGCCAGGCACAAAATTCATTGTCCGGGGCATTGTTCAGGTTTATCCACGCCTCGTCACCGGTAAAGCGTAAAACAACCCATGTCTGTTCCTGACCGACAAAATTATGGCCTTCACGCTCCAATATCCCGTCAGGAAAGTCATAACGGTATTTTTCCGGCAAGACATAAAGTTCTTTTACTTCGCAAACACTGGTTTCTTCGAACAGTTCACGCTTGGCCGCGGCAATAATGTCTTCACCCTCATCAATACCGCCTTGCGGCATTTGCCAAACATACTCATATTCCTCTTTTGTCGTAGGCGCTGTACGTCGACCAAGAAACACTTCGTTTTTGCCATTAAGCAAAACAATGC
>QKJH01000044.1 GCA_003250865.1 Alphaproteobacteria bacterium
TAACATCATCCATGCGCTGGGTATTCCGCCTAGAACCGCCTCTACTCCACCGACTTCCGAAATGAAATTTCGCCCCTATATGCAAAAACATCCCATGGCACAACCTGCAAGCGATAACAGGGTCGAAAATAATGAAAAAAAAGTAATTCATGCCATTGAGTAGATGTTTTTTGTCATCTATAGTAATCCCACATTTTACGCAACCTTTCTTCAAGGGATTCTATTCGCATGAAAATAACAATGATTGGTACGGGCTATGTCGGCCTTGTCTCCGGAACCTGCTTTGCCGAGTTAGGGTTTGAAACGGTCTGTGTAGACAAAAACCCGCAAAAGATTGAAACATTGAATAACGGTGGTGTACCTATTTTCGAGCCGGGTCTGGACGAGCTGATTAAACGTCAGGTGGAGGGCAAACGCCTTTCCTTTACCACTGATGTGGCTTCCGCCGTACAACAGGCAGATATCGTCTTTATCGGTGTTGGAACCCCTACCAGCGCCGATGGAATGAGCACTGATCTTTCCTATGTCGAATCTGCAGCCAAAGATATTGCGGAAAATCTAAAGGGTTATACAGCTGTTGTTGTAAAATCAACCGTTCCGGTGGGCACTTGCCGCCATGTCGAGTCCATTATCCGCAAAGCAAATCCGAAAGCGGAGTTCAATATCTGTTCAAACCCTGAATTCCTGCGCGAAGGTTCGGCCATTCAGGATTTTCTGGCACCTGACCGCGTGGTTGTCGGTACCGATAATCCAAAATCCAAAGCATTGTTGCAAAAACTCTATTCCCCGTTGGAAAAGAAAGGCCACAGCGTTCTATTCACAAAAATAGAAAGCTCCGAGCTGATTAAATATGCAGCAAATGCCTTTTTGGCCACTAAAATCTCATTTATCAATCAAATCGCTGATTTGGCTGAAAAAGTCGGCGCAGATGTCAGTGATATAGCTCTGGGTATTGGTCTTGATAACCGTATCGGTAAGAAGTTCCTGCAAGCCGGCCCGGGTTACGGCGGTTCCTGTTTTCCCAAAGACACCAAATCGTTGGCCACTACAGCCAAACAGTTTGACTGCCCGATTACCATTGTTGACGCCGTCATTCAGGCCAATGAAGACCGTAAGAAAGCCATGGCACAGCGTGTGTCCGATGCCTTTAACAGCAAAACAAGCGGTAAAACCATCGCTGTGCTGGGCGTAGCCTTCAAGCCGAACACGGATGACATGCGTGATGCGCCGGCTTTGGATATTTTACCCGCGCTGATTGAGATGGGCTTTTCATTAAAAGCATACGACCCCGAAGCCACTGAAGAAGCTAAGAAAATACTTAAACAAAGTGAAATAACATGGTGCAATACCAAAGAAGATGCTTTGCAAAATTCCGATGCTCTTCTGGTACTGACGGAATGGGACGAATTCATGGCCTTGACTCCGGGCGTACTCGAACAATATCTTAATACAAAGACTGTCATTGACTTGCGTAATATTTTTAATGTCGAAGATATGACACAAGCGGGATTTACCTATATCAGTATCGGAAAAAAACCTCATTTTCCACTTAAAGAAATTAACATAAAATCTTGTAACAACTAATTTCCGGAGCTTTGTATCCATGAGTGATTATACCGCGTATCAATTCGATTCTTCAATCCTGCGCGAGTATGATATTCGCGGCGTTGTCGGAAAAACCCTCAACGAAAAAGATGCCCTTTATGTCGGACTGGCATTTGGCACACGCTTGGTCAATGACGGATATAAAACGCTTGGGCTCAGCTATGATGGGCGCCATTCTTCACCTTCCCTAGCCAAAGCGCTTATCGAAGGACTGAATGCCTGCGGGATTGATGTCGAGTTTTACGGCATCGGCCCGACCCCGATGGCCTATTATGCCCAAGCCGAACGTGATTTGGACGCTTGTATTTCAGTGACAGGATCGCATAACCCCCCGGATTATAACGGTATCAAAATGGTAACGCGAGATAATCCGGTTTACGGCGAGCAAATCAAGCAACTTGGCGAGATTGCCGCCAGCGGGCAGTTTGCACTGTCTCCGGAAAAAGGCACCTGTACGGAAATAGATATTTACGAAGAATACACAAGCCGTCTTGCCGCCGACTATCATGAACCGCCTCCCGGTCAAAAACCGTTGAAAGTTGTCTGGGATGCAGGCAATGGCGCAGCGGGTGCTGTGCTGAAACAACTGGCTGAAAAGCTTCCCGGTGAACATATTTTGTTGTTCGAAGACGTGGATGGTGACTTTCCGAACCACCATCCTGACCCTTCAGTCGAAGCTAATCTTGAGGATTTGCGCCGTCTTGTTGCAGACTATCAGGCCGATGTCGGCGTTGCCTTTGACGGTGATGGCGATCGTATCGGCGTAATTGACCCTCTGGGTACTGTTTTGTGGGGCGATCAACTGACTGCCCTGTTCATGAAGGAAATTTTGACGCGTAATCCCGAAAACAAACAATGCATCTTTGATGTAAAATGCTCAAAACCCGTTCTCGACCGCGTTACCCAATGGGGCGGCGAACCTGTTTTGTGGAAAACGGGACATTCACTCGCCAAAGTCAAACTCAAAGAAACCGGCGCACCGCTTGGCGGTGAAATGTCCGGCCATATTTTCATCAAAGATGGGTTTTACGGCCATGACGACGCGCTATACAATGCTATCCGCCTATTCAATGTCATTTATGCTTTTGGTGATGTTACCAAGCTGATTTCCCTATTCCCGCGCAGCTCTGCTACACCTGAAATCCGCTTTTCGGTACCGGAGGAAGACAAATTCGCGATTATTGACCGTATAAAGGCCAATTTAACAACAGATAGCACCGTTTCTGTACTGGCCATTGATGGTGTACGTGTCACAACACCGGACGGATGGTTTCTTGTTCGCGCTTCCAATACCGAAAATGCCCTGACTATCCGCGCTGAAGCGGTACGACCCGACAGGTTTGAGCCGATAAAACAGCGCATGGCGGACGAACTGGCCAAAGCCGGCGCCCCTATTCCCAAAGAAAAGCTGAACTAATATAAGAAAAAGGTAATAGAGAAAACCCCGTATTACCTTTTTCTGTTATAGCAATTTTTTCAAGCCTATCGAGCCAAATTCTTCAACACATAGTGCAGGATTCCGCCCGCTTGCAGATAGTCTACTTCGTCTTGCGTATTCAAACGGGCAATCACCTTGATGCGTACGGAAGAACCGCTGGGGTATTCAACATCCACGGATAGCTCTTTACCGGGAGACAGGCCTTCGGCAATCCCTTCGATGGTCAAGACCTCCTCACCCGTCAGGTTAAGCGACTGGCGGGAATAGCCTTTGCCAAACTGAAGCGGTATAACGCCCATGCCAATCAGGTTGGAACGGTGGATACGCTCGAAACTTTCGGCAATAACGGCACGAACACCCAACAAGCGGGTACCTTTGGCCGCCCAATCACGGCTGGAGCCTGTGCCGTATTCTTTGCCGGCAATCACTACCAACGGAGTTCCTTCCTCACCATAGCGCATGGCGGCATCATAAATGGGCATTTGTTCGCCTGTTGGAATATATTTCGTCATCCCGCCTTCGACCCCGTCAAGCATTTCATTCTTGATACGGATATTGGCAAACGTACCGCGCATCATAACCTCGTGATTGCCGCGGCGTGAGCCGTAGGAGTTGAACAGACGTTGCTCAACACGGTTCTCGGTCAGGTATTTTCCTGCCGGAGAATCCTTTTTGATATTACCCGCGGGTGAAATATGGTCGGTTGTCACGCTATCGCCTAAAATGGCCAATGGCCGCGCCTTGACAATGTCGTCCATCGGCACATTGTCCAGCGTCAGTCCATCAAAGAACGGCGGATTTTTCACATAGGTCGAGGATACATCCCAATCATAGTTTTGCCCCTCTGTCACATCGATTTCCTGCCATTCTTCGGTACCGGTAAACACATCCGCATAGCGCGTGGTAAACATGTCCGGCGACAAGGAATTGGCCAGCAAGGCCTGAATTTCCGACGAAGACGGCCAAATATCTTTCAAATAGACATCATCCCCTTTGAAATCCTGTCCCAAAGGCTCGGTCAAAATGTCTTTCTTCATCGAACCGAGCAGCGCATAAGCAACCACCAAAGGCGGTGAAGCCAGATAGTTGGATTTCACCTGTGACGAAATACGCCCTTCAAAGTTACGGTTGCCCGAAAGCACCGAAACAACATGCATTTTATTAGCATCCACCGCTTTGCCCACCGGTTCAGGTAGCGGGCCGGAGTTGCCGATACAAGTCGTACAGCCATACCCCACCAGATTAAAGCCCAGCGCATCCAAATCTTCCTGTAGATCCGCCTTGGCCAGATAATCCGTCACAACTTTTGAACCGGGTGCTAGCGAGGTTTTTACCCACGGCTTGACACTCAACCCTTTTTCGCGTGCCTTACGTGCCACCAGACCGGCTGCAATCATCACGGACGGGTTCGAGGTGTTGGTACAGCTGGTAATCGCCGCAATGACAATATCCCCGTCCCGAAGTCCATATTCTTCTTTTTCAACCGGAAATTCCGGCATGCTCTCATAGCGTTCATCGCCGATATCCTTGCGTAGAACATCGTCAAATTCTTTGGCGGCATCCGCCAGAATTACCCTGTCCTGCGGGCGTTTTGGGCCGGCAATTGAGGGCACGACATCGCCCAAATCCAGCTCCAGCGTATCGGTAAATTCAGGCTCGTCCCCTTTGCCGCGCCACAATCCCTGTAGCTTGGCATATTCGCGTACCAGCGCTACCGTTTCTTCGCTACGGCCGGTAAATTCCAGATAATTCAGTGTTTCATCATCAATCGGGAAAAAGCCGCACGTTGCACCGTATTCGGGTGCCATATTGGCAATGGTTGCGCGGTCGGCCAAAGAAAGGAAAGCCAGCCCGTCACCGTAAAATTCAACAAATTTGTCCACCACGCCTTTTTTTCGAAGCATCTGTGTCACCGTTAACACCAAATCGGTAGCCGTAGCCCCTTCGGAAAGCTCGCCCGTCAGCTTAAAGCCGATAACCTCGGGAATAAGCATAGAGATAGGTTGCCCCAACATGGCGGCCTCGGCCTCAATCCCGCCAACGCCCCAGCCCAGCACGGCCAGACCGTTAATCATAGTGGTATGGCTGTCCGTGCCCACCAGCGTATCGGGATAAACGGTAACATCGCCGTTAGCATCGGTATTTTTCCACACCGTCTGGCCAAGATATTCCAGATTGACCTGATGGCAGATACCGGTTCCGGGCGGCACCACGCGGAAATTATCGAACGCCCCCTGTCCCCATTTTAAAAATTCATAGCGTTCCTTGTTACGTTCAAATTCGCGCTCCACATT
>QKJH01000076.1 GCA_003250865.1 Alphaproteobacteria bacterium
GGTTATAACCTTGATAAAGGATACATCACTGGCACAAATAATCGGCGTAACTGAATTATTCGTGCTTGCAAAACAGCAGATGAATCTGTATTCGAGCCTTACACCATTGTTTATTGCAGGGTTTTTCTATCTAATAATGTGTCTTGCAATTACGGTTTTATTCTGGTTTGCTGAGAAAAAGTTTGATTATTATAAATAAGAGGTAAATTTATGGCAGTTTTAGAAGTTAAAAACGTAAATAAATCTTTTGGCAAAACAAAAGTACTATCAGATATATCCTTTGATGTTAACGTGGGAGAGGTTATAGCAATAATCGGCCCATCTGGCTCTGGTAAATCAACCTTACTTAGATGTATAAATCAACTTGAAAAGCCAGATGGTGGAACGATTAAGGTTTGCGGTAAAGATATGATAAAAGGGTATGACGGCAAAAAGCCACTATACAACGATTCAAGGATACTAAGGGAAATAAGGCTGAAAATTGGTTTGGTGTTTCAAAATTTCAATCTTTTTCCGCATATGAATGTTATGGCGAATATTACCGAGGCCCCACTGTATGTATTAAAACAGAACAAAGCCGAAGTGTTAAAAGCAGCAAAAAGCTTGCTTGATAAAATGGGGCTTAGCGAAAAGGAAAAGGCATATCCTTGCGAGCTTTCTGGGGGGCAACAACAGAGAGTTTCTATTGCAAGGGCTTTGTTCTGTTTTTTGATGAGCCTACTAGTGCACTTGACCCGGAATTGACAGGCGAAATTCTTAAAGTAATTAAAGGGCTTGCCAAGGAGAAAATGACGATGGTAATAGTTACTCATGAGATGGCTTTTGCCCGTGATGTTGCTGACAGGGTTATTTTTATGGATGGTGGACTGATAGTGGAGGAGGGAACTCCTGCAAGCTTATTTGGGAATACTCAGAATGAGCGAACTAAGCAGTTCTTGCAGAGATTTAATAATGGCTGATAAAAGGGAGAAATAGTATGACGAACAGAGAAAAGTTTTTAAACCTGTTTAAAACGCAAATAAAAAGAGAAGGTTCTGAAATTCTTTTAGAATATATTTTGTCAGAAAAAAGTGATTTCTTCACGGCTCCGGCAAGCACAAGATTTCATGGTTCTTATGAAGGTGGTTTGTTGGAGCATTCCCTTAATGTTTATGATTGTTTAAAGGATTATTGTGAAAGAGAAAGGGTAAGAAACACATATTCTTTGAAATTTACTGATGAAACAGTTGCAATTGTTTCGCTACTACACGATTTATGCAAAATAAACATTTATAAACCAATCTTCAGGAACGTTAAGGGGGAAGATGGTGTCTGGCGACAGGTGCCTTCTTATGAATTTGCTGACAATTTGCCTTATGGCCATGGCGAAAAATCTGTCTATATAATTTCTGGTTTCATGCGCCTTACTCGTGAAGAGGCTTTTGCTATTCGTTATCACATGGGTTTTTCAGGGGATGAGAATAAAAATAACATCAGCAATGCAATGGAAATGTTTCCGCTTGCTCTTGCTTTGAATGTTGCAGATATGGAAGCTTCATTTTTATTGGAAAAAAGGTAGTATTCTTTTAAGAATTTAATCTATAAAAATGAATATAAAAATATTGACTTTTATAAAGAAAAAGTATATAATTATATATCGTGAAATGCTGTTATAGCTCAGTCGGCAGAGCACTTCCTTGGTAAGGATGTCGCAACGTGCCAACGAGTGTCAATCAGCTTCATGTAGTCCTGAAAAACCGCGTAAAATCAAGGTTTTTCAAAAAACACGGTTCATCCCGTGTCAAACAATTTCATCCGATTTCATCCCCGTTTGGGTCAGCCTTTGGGTCAACTTTCGGGGCACTGAAATCACCATGCTGTTATAGCTCAGTCGGCAGAGCACTTCCTTGGTAAGGAAGAGGTCACCAGTTCGAATCTGGTTAACAGCTCCATCGTGAAAACCCGCATGGCGTAAGGCTTTGCGGGTTTTCTGTATTTTCGGGGTATGCTCTGAAAGCCGCAAAACGAGGTCAGAACGGGTAAAAATGAAGCCAAAAAGTCCGTTTGACCCAAAAGTTGACCCAAACACATGAAAGGAGGAATCGAGAACCCATGACCACTCATGAATTTGCCCAATTTGTCTTGGGCGGCGGGGCGCAATCTCCCGCCGAGCCATTAGACGAAGCCGCCGCAAAAGAGGTGGCGCAGCTTGTTAGCGGGAGCCTTATTTATCGTTTGTACGAAAGTCTAATAACAAGTGGCTACGACATGGATGAAGCGACCCAACATCTTGAAATGCTCTACGACTCAGGAAATCATTTTGGCTTGCTCTACTTCGTTTTCATGCTTACCGACGCGATGAATGAAGCATTGCCTGCCCAATTTGCCGAATTGACCGCAAATTGTGCCACCGCTCCCTATTTGGCTTCGGCCTTAATGGAAGATTGGCTTGACTTTCATGGCGATTACGGAACTTGAAAACCTGCCTCCACGCATATGAGCCGCCTGTTCTTATGATTTTCAAAGGACAGGCGGCTTTTAGTGGTGCGCCCATGCTGGGCGCACCACTAAGGCGGGGAAAGACTTTCAAATCCTTCCCCGCCTTACTACTTTATTTGCTGATATTTTCAGCATTTTGATAGATTTTTTGGACTTCTTCCTTTGAAATAAGTTTTGATAATACAAAAGCGATCATAATAATACCCGGTATATCGATCAGCAATCTTGTTACCGCAAATTTCACTCCCAGCGAGGCAGTTTCAAACAAAAACATGGGAATTTTTGTAGTAGACCATGCACCGATAAAAATCAAAATGTTGCTGAACTTAACACCTTTTTTCATGAAGACGGCCGCAACCGGGAACGCGCCGTAAAGCGGACAGGCGGCTGCCGAACCGATCAGCAATGATAGCAGTACTCCTTTTATTCCGGAGCCTTCTCCCATAAATCTGACCATTGTTTCTCTGGGTACCCAAACATCAAGAAGCCCAAGTAACAAAAATACCGGCGGGATTACAAGCATCATTTCAATAAATGAATTTGCCGAGATATTCACCGCTTTTAACCCAATTTGTCTGTTAAACAATATAAGAAAACCGATTGCAATAACAGTAATGATAAATGCACGGTAGCGTTTCAAAACCAACTTCATATCCCGCCCACCACCAATCCTATGATTGCGGCAACCGCGAAAGAAAAGATAAACGCCAGAATATTTCGCAGTATCGTTAATCTTTTCCCGAAATATTTCATCTCAACCGGCATTGTAACAACGCCGACCATCATCAGCGCCGATACAAACGCGCCTATCTGCATGTAACCTGCCCCACCCTGTAAAAGCATTGCGGCAGTCGGGAAAGCGACAAACCCGGGGATCAGGGTAATGGCGCCAACCAATGCGGCGATAATAACACCAGCCCATCCAGATTCCGCTCCGATGATTTTTGAAATCATTTCAGTATTCAGTACGGCAAGCAATACGCCCACCAGCAAAATAACGACCAGAAATTCCGGCAAAATATTTTCAAACGCCTTCCATGCCTTTTTAAGAGCCATCCCGGTTTTCTTTTTATCTTTAAAAAAAGAAAGCGCTAAAAACAAAGCCGCTGTCCCATATAAAATATATGTGTCCAATTTAATGCTCCTTTATTATATCTGACTGCTTTTTAATTGAAATATTACTTCTTTCAAAAGTTATACTTGATAATTTATTACGAATCATATCCGATACATCCGCAAAAACAGCATAATACTCGCATGATTCGTTATTTTGTGCTTTATTACACATACTATTTTCACATCGGTTTATGTCAATTGGACCATCTACTGCTTCAATAACGTCTTTAAAACTTATGTTACATGCTTTTCTGGTTAATTTATAACCACCTTTTGCACCCTTATAGGATCGAACTATTTTAGCTAAGCTAAGCTTCCTCAAAATTTTCAAAGCAAATCTTAAAGTGATTCCTGTGTTTTCCGAAATTGATTTTGCACAACGTAAGGATTCAGCATTTGCCATACAAGCAACAATTCTTATAGCATAATTGGATTCAATAGTGATTCGCATAATTGCTCCTCCTCATTGATAAAGATTAAGCAAAATTTTTATGAGCTTATGCTCATAATATCACTATTATACCTCAGTTATTTTACGCGTCAATCAATTTATTAAAATAAGTGGTAAGCAAATTTACTTCATGAAGCCTTTGATATACACATCTGATACAGTAGCAATCGGACAGATCGTGCACCATGTTCTGGTTTAAAGATCAGAGCGAGTATAAGCCCAAGAATCGTGGTTGTCATCATCATAGAATAAAACCGATAGGAAAGATGCGTTATCCATGGCACAATATTGGCAAGCTCAATAAGCTGCGGTATTTTTCCGGGTATTGGTACTATAAGTAAAAGCCTTAGATAGCTCATAGATGGTATCGAACCGGTTGCGACCTTTATTGTTGACCATACAAAGGGCAACCCATAACGTTAGGTATTTTTCGGGAAAGCCGATTTCTATATGTTTGTTTTTTCACATATATACACCTCCCGATAACATCATCTTACCTTTTGCAGTATTTTGACAACCTCTTCTGTTTTCAGAACCTTACCATAGGAAACTACTTTCCCATCGATGACGAGGGCGGGAGTTGTCATCACGCCGTAAGTGGAAATCTGCGAGAAATCGGTCACATGGTCAATCGTCGTGTCCATCCCAAGCTGTTCTAAAGCGGCTTTTGTTGCCGTTTCAAGCTGATTGCATTTTGCACATCCGCTACCAAGTACCTTTACGCTTGCGCCCTCGGTTTTAGCGCTCTCAGCCTTTGTCATGCTTTCCGCATCACAGTTGCCTCCGCAGCAGCAGGAGGTTGTTTCCACCTTTTTCTTTCCAAACAGTGACATATTCATTACGCTCCTTTATAAGTTTTTGTTATTGGTTAGCAGCAGTTGCCCCCACAGGAGCATGCTGATTTACTGGTTTTTCCCTCATAAAAAGCTTTCAGATTATCCGGCAGTTTATAGTCGCCGCAGGAACAGTTACCGGTTGTTCCGAATATGGTTTTCAGAATTGCCTCGGCAAGCATTTCTTTGGGAGGCACTTCATAGCTTTCCCCATTATATTCGAATATCCGGCAGTCAACATCAGTACCGCTTATATCGCTGCAGCAGCCGCAGCTATTCTCCGCGACCGAACGGCAAATATCCTGACCATTTACACGAATTGTAGGTGAAGAAAGAAATCTATACTGTTCGGCAATTTCCGCAGTCTCCATTTCAACTTTTTTGTATTCAACTTCGTAACCGGTAAGCCGCAACGCGGGGGTAAGCGTCACTATTACTTCATCAAGCACAGCGTCCGTTCCGATACAGCGGTCACAGGTATGTAGATCAAGATAGAGATACTCAACGACAATCTTCTTTTCAGGAGATGCTTCACATCCGCAGGAGCAACAGAATTCTTCCGCTGGTTGCTCTCCGTTTGGCGGAATCCAGCCGGTGTCGTCTCCAACATAGGTGATCGCTCCAACCGGGCAGCGATTACCACAGCCGTGACAATGATCGATGCAGGCTTCCGGATTGGTTACGACAGGTGACGGAGCCTTTGCGGTATCATAGACACCGTGAGGACATTTAACAACACAGGTGCCGCACTCCGCGCAGGTTAGATAGTCAATAACGGGATACCAAGTCTTTGCCATAATAATTTCCTCCTATACAATAAATCCTTGAATCGCGTTGAAAAAGTAGCCGACGATGATGATTCCGACCGTACAAATTACAATAAATAGTGCCAGCAGCTTCGGTTTGACTGCCTTGCGGAGCATGATCATGGACGGCAGGGACAGCGTGGTGACCGCCATCATAAACGACAGGATTGTGCCAAGCTGCGCCCCTTTATATAACAGAGCTTCCGCAATAGGGATGGTTCCGAATATATCGGCATACATCGGGACGCCGATCAGGGTTGCAAGAACAACGCCAAACGGGTTATTACTGCCGAGTACAAATGCTACCCATTCCTCTGGAATCCAATTGTGAATGACAGCGCCAATACCAACGCCAATCAGAATATAGGGAAACACCTTTTTAAAGGTGGACAGCATCTGCTCCTTAGCATAAATCAGCCGGTCTTTCTTTGTCAGGTCTGGTGATTCGATATCCACGCTTCCGGCTTTCAGAATAAAGCTTTCCACATGTTTCTCCATATGCAGCTTTTCTATGAGAGTGCCTCCTGCGACCGCGATAATCAGCCCGACGAGCACATAGATGACCGCAACTTTCACGCCGAAAATGCTCATCAGCAAAAGCAACGACCCAAGATCGACCATTGGAGAGGAAATCAAGAATGAGAACGTCACGCCCACCGGGAGTCCTGCCGACGTAAACCCGATAAACAGCGGAATAGAGGAGCAGGAGCAGAATGGCGTCACCGTCCCAAGTAGCGCCGCAACACAGTTTGCCCCGATGCCGTGAAAACGTCCTAAAATCTTCTTGCTGCGCTCCGGTGGGAAGTAACTTTGGATATAACTGATGAGGAAGATCAGAAAGCACAGCAGTATCGTGATCTTTATGACATCGTAGAGAAAAAACTCAATGCTTCCAACTAGGCGGGTGGACGTATCCAGTCCAAGCGCGGAAAGGCCGCTTCCGATCAGCCCATCCAGCCATTTCATACCGAGAATCTGATATTGGAAAAAGTCCCAGATTACTTTTAGTATTTGCATGGGATATAAACCTCACTTTCAATAGAAAGGACAATCATATCAAATAATTTTGATGTATTCTTCTGTTTAAAAGCCATCGTTCGGATGGCCTTTATTTTTTACAGCAATTATTCTCTTCTGTAACTGTGTTCGGTGTTGTCAGTTCTTTTAGTAAAGCACCAGCGTAGGCGCAGCCTTTTACGCTGATTTTATAATGCGTCCATTTGCCTTCCTGCCGGCTCTCCACAACACCCGACTCAACCAGAATCTTCATGTGGTAGGAAAGCCCCGATTGCCCCAAGTCCAATTGATCCAATAATACACAGGCGCATTTTTCACCGTCACGCAATAACTCAAGTATCCGCAGACGCTTCTCATCGCAAAAAGCCTTAAATACTTTCGCGCGTTCCTCATAAATTGTTGCCAAGTTATCACCTCATATCAAAAATATTTGATATGTTATTAGTATATGCATCAAATCAAATTTTGTCAATATGAAATTCTGTTCAATGAAAAAAGTGCCATCAATTTATAGTACGCGAGATTTATAAATTGTTTATTATATTCGCACATTTGCCGTCCTGCGTTTCCTCCAATATAATAGAAGCGTAAGGAGGGATGTCCCATGAAAAAGACAAAAATCATTTTGACGGAAGTTGAATGGCGGTTGGTCATACATAGCCTGAACGCACTCAAGACCAAGCTACACAGTAAAGGGCAATTTACCGACACGGTGGACGACGCGTTGTTAAAGGTTATGAACGCCCGTGTTAAACGGGTAAAGGTCATGGGGTAACGGCTATGAAACATGCAGACTTTGAAAAAGCCTTTGCCGACTTCATTGACCGCCGTGAATACGATAAGGCGCAAAATGCGCTTTTCGATATGGTACGCATATCATTCAAAGCCGGATGGCAGGCCGCAGGCGGCAATTCCCCGGAACCGCAGCCCGTTATTCGGATTGTGCATAAAAAGCTTGAAAAATAATCATTCGTACAATTAAATACTTTTCGAGCCGTTTGTTCTTTTCATACAAGAACAAGCGGCTTTTTTTATTTCCCGTATTCTTTCGATACATAGCCACTTCTTCCACAAAGGACAGGAGCGGTTAAATACATGTAAAGGAGGAACCCGCAATGTCAAGCTGTAAAGTCATAGCGATATGCAACCAAAAAGGCGGTGTAACCAAGACCACGACCACGGCAAATCTCGGTATCGGGCTTGCCATGCAAGGGAAAAAGGTGCTTTTGGTGGACGCAGACCCGCAGGGCGATTTAACTACCGTTTTAGGCTGGCCGGACAATGAAAACCTGCCTGTCACCCTTGCCACTGTCATGGAAAAAATTATCCATGACGAGGACTTCGAGCATTTCGACGGTATTCTGCACCATAAGGAAGGCGTTGACCTGCTACCATCCAGCATTGAGCTTTCTGGCATGGAGATGAATCTCGTCAACGCTATGAGCCGTGAATTCACGCTAAAGGAGTATCTTGACCGCATCAAGCATGAGTATGATTACGTCATTATCGACTGTATGCCAAGTTTAGGTATGATTACAATCAATGCCCTTGCCGCCGCCGACAGCGTGATTGTTCCTGTACAAGCACAATATCTCCCCGCCAAAGGTATGACGCAGCTTATGAAAACAATCTGCAAGGTGAAAAAGCAAATCAACCCGGCCTTAAAGGTGGACGGCGTTTTGCTGACCCTTGCCGATATGCGTACTAACCTTGCGAGAGCCACAGTGGATACCCTACGGAAACAATACGGAAATGTGCTGAAAATCTATAAAACGCAGATTCCTGTTGCCGTAAAAGCCGCTGAAATCAGCGCCACCGGACAGAGCATTTTCGCCTATGACAAAGGAAGCAAAATTGCTCAGGCGTATGTCGATTTTACTAAGGAGGTGCTTGCAGATGGCGAGAGAGTTAAAGCTAAATCTGCCGTCAGCAGATAACCTCTTTTCCACGCAGGAGGAACGGGACGACGCAAGGCGCGAAAAGGTGCTGGATATTCCACTTTCTGAAATCGACGGTTTTCCCGACCATCCGTTTCAAGTGAAGCTGGATGAATCCATGCAAAGCATAGTAGAGAGCGTGAAAGCCTTTGGTATTCAGACCCCCGCTATCGCCCGTTTGAAAGAGGACGGGCGGTATGAGCTTGTGAGCGGCCATCGCCGTAAAATGGCTTGTGAGCTTGCGGGGCTTGAAACCATGCCTGTCATTGTCCGTGCTTTGAACCGTGACGAAGCCATAATCGCAATGGTAGACAGCAATTTACAGCGCGAAGCTATCCTGCCGAGCGAAAAGGCAAAGTCATATAAAATGCGACTTGAAGCTATGAAACGGCAAGGACAACGGACAGATTTAACTTGTGTGCCAGTGGCACACAAGTCCGAGAATCCTAAATCGCGCGCAATTTTAGCCGAAAAAGTAGGTGAAAGCCAAGACCAAATTCGCCGATATATCCGCCTTACCGAATTACAGCCCGAAATATTGCAAATGGTTGATAACGGTAAAATTGCTTTTCGTCCTGCCGTAGAGCTTTCCTACCTGCCGAAAGAAGAACAGCAATCCTTGCTTGTCACAATGGAAAGCGAGGATTGCACCCCGTCTTTAGCTCAGGCTATCAAGATGAAGCAGTTTTCGCAGGACGGACGACTGAGCGAGGATGTTATCCTCTCCATCATGTCAGAAGAAAAGCCCAATCAGGTGGAGCAATTTAAGATGCCGCGAGAGCGGATCAGCAAGTTTTTTGCGCCGGGGACGCCCGTGCAGAAGATCGAAGAAACCATTGTCAAGGCGCTGGAGCTGTATCGCCAACGCGAAAAGCAGCGAAACAATGATGCGCGTTAAAATCTTCATCCAAGGGAGCAGTCTGCCCTTTTTAATCCATCGTCTGCGGGGCTTTGCGCCGCTCCCCCTCTCCATACCTCACCCCCTCAAAACCAGCTAACCAGCCGAGAAGAAGAACATTCTTCCCGGCTGGTTTTTATATATACCAAATTTCATGAAAGGTGGTGGTTGGCAAGATTATCAAAGCGGCTTTATTCTTTTTCGGCTTGTAACATAGCCGAACCCAAGCTATGAAAGGAGGTACCTGCGTGAAAACAACTGTGAAGATTCGCAAGGCTTTTGAAGCCGCCGACAGCAAGATCAAAGCTATCGCAAGCATTACTCTGGATGACCTGTTTGTGGTTCATGGAGTAAAGCTCATTGAAACTGACAAAGGCCGGTTCCTTGCAATGCCGAGTGAAAACTGGCAAAACGCTCAGGGCGAAAACATGCGGAAGGATGTTTTTCACCCAATATCTCAAGATGCACGGAAACAGCTTGAAAAGGCTGTTTTTGAAGCATATGAGGGATATTTAGCCAAGAGCAAATCCGAACCCGAACCCTGCAAGTAAAACCCAAAAACATTAAAAAATGAAAGAGGTATCTGTTATGTTCAAAAAAATTACTGAGAAGGTCAATTCCATCGCTGCCCGTGCAAAGTCTGCCGTCGCCAACAAAAAGGCGGAAGGTTATGTGGATTCCGGTCTGTTTTCTTAACCTCGTGTACACGATAGAAAATGTACACGATTAAATTCCGTAATATTGGACCTCAACCCTTTTGGGAAGAGGGTGTTTGAGGGAGAAACACTTTTCGCAAAAAGGGTGTCTCCCTCATGTGTTTTACACTTAAATTTTAGAAAGAGGTAGAAGTTTATGAAAAACATTATTCGCTCCATAAAAAATGCAGGACAAAAAATTTGCGTCAGAACGGTCGCGGTGCTCCACAACAACCGCGGAGAAGGATTTTTGGACACAGCCGTCCAGATACTCATCTCTATCGTAATCGGAAGTTTGCTCCTTGCTGGGCTTTATGTTTTGTTCGGGGACACCATTCTGCCCATGCTAACTCAAAAAATTGAGGGCCTGTTCAATTACGCCGGATAATTGGCGCCGCTGCTCGGATGATATACTGTTTCTGCTCTGAAAAAGATGAGCAGAAAGGAATATTATCATGAGTGAAATCAAACAAAAGCGTTTCATGGTGAAAATCTTTCGCTTTGAAACACGGGACGGAGGGGTTGTCTGCCGGCACATGCTGGCAGACAACCAACTCCCAATGCTTGTGCCAAATCAGTATATCGCGGCAAAGAGCATGAACAAGGCCGGCACGGGACGAAACCACGCGTGGAAGCTGGCGGTATTCTTCAATTACCTTGATGAATCTTACCAGCTTGAATACGACGGGGCAACCAACCGACACGTTTGCGCTTTTCTGTCCACTCTCATTTATGGGGATACCGGTGATTTAAGAATCACGACGCCGCAGGAGGGACTCAGTTACAGTACGCTTTCCGGATATCTGGGCGTGGTCACGACATTTTACCGCTGGCTTGACCAGAATTATGGTTCGGCGATGACCTTTTATGAAGGCGAGCGGAAGTGCCGTTCACAATCATATCTATATGGACAGATCTATACGTACCAATACAAATATCTGGTGGACAGACTGCTTCCCGACGTCAAAGGCAGCCGCATCTATGTGAAATGGTACGGCGAGGAGGAAAAGCAGCGGCTGTGCCAATGCTTTCTGACGCTGCGGGATGAGGCAATTTTCCGGCTGACGCTGGAAGGCTTCCGGATTGATGAGGTGCTCAGCATGTGCCTGTCAACCTACAACGCGGCGGATCGGATCATACAGCCGACACGCTCCAAAATGCGGCAGTCTGCCGTGAGGGGTGCGGAAAACCGACTGCGGAAGGTGCGCATCGCGGAGGAAACCTGCCGTGTGCTCGACCGCTATATCTACGAAGAACGTACGGTTGCGGAAAACAAAAGCGGGAGAATCAGCGACTGGCTGTTTTTAAATCTGAACAGCGGCGAATCCCTTGGGAAACCGCTGTCCTACGCCAACTACCGGAAAATCCTTCGCCGCTGTGCGTGGCGCGCGGGGCTGGATGCCCGGAAAATCCGTACACACAGCGGAAGAAGCACAAAGGTGATGGATCTGCTGGAGGACGGCGCGCTTCATCCGGAATGGAAGCTGTCCGATCTGGAGTTTATGCTTGTCTTCGGCTGGAGGTCTGTCGATTCCATAATGCCATATATGAACCACAACAGCGAAATTATGGCCAACGCCGCCTATGAACACCACCAAAAGGACGGTGACAGTCATGATTGAACTGGTTGGCCGGGTGACAGCCTCCGCTCAGTGGAGAATTGAAGGGCAGACAATTTCCCTGCCGTACCGCCGCAACGTACCGGAAACCGAAATCCTGTCCAAAATCCTCGCGTACAAACAAATCCTGTACAGCAAAGCATACCGGAACGGTAACGCCTGCTTATGCGAAATGTTCCGCTTTTTCGGCGGGATGGCGTTCGTCAAAATCGGTATGGCCTTTGAAGATGCGTTTCTGGACTGCTACTCGTATTTTGCAGCACGGTTTGCGGCACAATGGGCGGACGGCACACGCTGCCTGCATTCCAAAGTGATCGGACATGCCTGTGTGTTCGGCTGTATGCTGGACTGCCCACAGGATCCCATTCGGTACGATTTCCGGTATATCCTTGATGAAACACCGAACAGCGCCATATTCTGTGATCTGACCGAGCGTGCGTTTGCGGAATACTGGACACCGCAAATTGAGATGCTGATGGCCCGAACCCAATCACTCGCGGCTGTATCCAAACTGGTGGGAGATGTGCGGGTATCCCGGTACATGATGCGAATACCGGAACAGACCGGGGCATATTTGCGGAATGTGGCCAGTGCATATACTTCGCGCCGGGAACTGATCAGCCTGAGCAAGCTTTACTGCTTTCTCTTCGGAGATGGCAGCCGGATCAATTTCCCCGGCGGAGACAACGACTTGTTCGATATGATTCATTCCGTTGTGGACGAGGAAGCTGGCGTACAGAACCGCAGGTTCGTTGCGGAGAACCGAATTTCGATGGATATGTCCCTTGATGAATGGATTCTTTACGCAAAGCACGGCGTCGCCCTGCACTACATGAGGATGGATTTTACGGAAATCCGGCAGCCTTCCATGCGGACTGAGGTGAAATCCTTCCTGAAAAATCGGTTTTCAGGGACGATCCGCACAGACGACCGCATTTATTCCTCCATTGTCTATGCCGTCAACACGCTTTGTCGAAACAATCCCCGCCTTCATTTCTTTTCAGATATCGATGAAACCGATGTGAAGATGCTGCAGTTGTCAATGGAGTCAGAGGAAAAGAAACCGCAGATATATATTATGAACGCCTTTTCCGCCTGCAAAGCGGTCTTCCGGTATCTGTGCGGCGGCGAACGGGATGATGCGCTCCGAACACCGCAACCGTCTTCCGACCCGTTTCAGGGCGTCACGTTCGTCAATGCGTCAAAGTTCAGCCGGAACACGCCGTATATGCCGAACAGTGTCGCGGAGGGACTGCTCGCCCATGCAAATGAACTGAGCGAGACCGACGCGCTGGTGCTTCGCATTTTCAACGAAACCGGGATGCGCGCGAAAGAGGTGGCTTTTCTTGAAGAGGATTGTCTGGAAAAGACCCGTACGGGGAAACACACGATGCTGAAATTCGTTCCGTACAAGGTTATGAAAGCACGGCGCAAAGCGGGTCTCGGCGATTATCACCGGGTGCAGATTTCTCTGGAACTCGCCGGATTAATCGCCGAACAGGCAAGAAGGACAGAGATATTTCGGCAACAATATGAACTTCCGTATCTGTTCCTGCATCAAAACAAAGGATACAGGGTATCCATGCTGAATGTCAGTTATTTTACCGTGAAAATCAACCGGCTGATCAAAAAGCATCACCTTTGCGATGAATCCGGGCAATTATGGCACTTCACCAGCCGGCAATGCCGGAAAACACTGGTTGTCAATATGATTGAAAACGGCGCGGCCGTCGAGGAGATCGTCTATCAGCTGGGGCATCTTGATCGCTCCACTGCCGCGAAATATTATGCTGAGGTCAGAACCATCCGGCTGGCGGAGCTGAACAGCGACTTTTTCAGAAAGCAGTTTGATCTGCTTTTGTCCGGGGAACAACTTGCCGAATATACGGAGGAGGAACGGCGGCTTCTGTATGTGGACTTTCGCCTTGGATACCGCCGTGTGGAAATGGGCTTCTGTACAAAGAAGCTCTGCGGCGGTGCCTGTGGCAACAAAAGCCGGATGTACCATTGCGCGAGCTGCAAAAACCTTTGTACCGGCAAACCATATTTGCCTCATTGGGAAAAGCTGTTCCTGGCACAGGAGCACACGGTAGCTCTTCTGCTGAAAACCTATGCCGCTGAAGGTATATCGGACTATTCGGCGTTTGCCGAATACCGGCGGGAATGCGCCCTGCTTGCAGCATACCGAGCCGTAACGCAGAAAATCAGGGAAAGCGAGGTGACGGGCCGATGACTACCGCACTGCGTATCCGCTATGACGAGCTTTACAGTAAAGAGGAAACTGCACGTTACCGTGATTTTCTGCACTCCCTGTCCGACCATATCCGGTTTGAGGATGACACATGGGTCTGTGAAAAGCGCATCAAAAGCGTTTCTCAGAATGCCAATGACGTCAGCATCTACTTTTCAAAAACGCCGCCGGGATACAACACAATGATGAAGTATTACGCCCTGCTGCGCCTGAGAAAAGGAATGGGTGTCAAGTCGGTGTGCAGCGAAGTGGGATACATCAATCTGTTTCTGGACTTTCTTGACGAAGAGCCAATTACCGGCGTGACGGTCATGACTGCTTTAGCTTTCCGGGAACTCATCGACGGCAGGGGCTATGCCGAAAGTACCCGTGCCTGCATCTGGTCGGCACTGAACCAATTCTTCCATGTCATGAACGGCTATGAAGGCCTCCGGCTGCACAATCCGTTTGGCGAGAACTTTTATCAAAGTCATCAGCGGATTGACAGCAAATATATCCCGAATCCGGTGGCAAAGCAGCTTGACCGCGCTTTTATGGACGACCATATCCCGCTGCATCTGCGGTGCATCTACTGGCTGCTCCGCCTGATCCCGTCGCGAATCAGTGAGATACTCGGCATGAAAATCGACTGTGTCAAACCGTTTGACGGCCACTTTTGTCTGTTCATTCCTTCGTGGAAGCAAAACGGCGGCTACCGGGAACCAATTATGCGGGTGATTCATATTAATGACCGGGATATGGGAGCCCGTCTGCTGGCGCTGATACGGGAACAGCAGAAAACGGCGCTGTCGTATCAGGACTATATGCCCGGGGACAAGAAAAACGCGCTTTTTACCTTCCGCCGGCAAATCGCATTTGACCGAACTGTCTATTACAGAAATCAATACCGGGCGGCCACGTGGGTACATGTATCCTACAGCTTTAAGCAGGTATGCCGGGATTACAGCATTCACGATGAAAACGGCGTCTATTGCGTGACCTCCCATCAGTTCCGGCACAACGGGATCACGGACAGGCTGCGTGCCGGCTTTACGCTACCGCAGATCGCTGAAATGACGGGGCACCACGGAACGGCGATGATTTACAGCTCTTACACGCATCTTGAACTGTTTCCCGAAACGCTGGTGGAACCGAGAGACTATACCACGGAAAAAGCGGAGGATGGAAATCCGTACGTATTGTTCGGCGGACGGATCCTTAACATGGACGCGATTACGGAAGCGCGGCTGCTTCGCAATCTCCGGGCGCATCGTGTTCCCGGCGGCATCTGCGCAGATGTGACACACTGCCAAAGCGGGATGTGGAACTGCCTCGACTGCGAACACTTTGTACCGGAAAAAGAGCAGCTTCCCTTTTTTGCTGAACAGGCTGTGGCATGGAGGGACAAAGCGGAACGCTTTAAAAACGACAAGGTGATGGCAGACAATTTCATGGATATCGCCAACCGTTTTCAGAGTATTATGGAAAAGCTACAACGGGAGGGCATGACTACCGATGGACAGTAAAATACCGCAGAATCTCCGCGAGAAGCAGGAGCTTCAAAGACAGCAGACCGTTAATCGGATTCTCCGCGCGGTTGAGGATTTGCAGGCGCAGGGCTGCCGGCTCAGCATCAAAAATATGATGGACTACACCGGTCTTTCCCGTTCCACCTTTGCCAAACCGCATGTGCGGGAGGTGCTGTCCCGATATGGCTTCGCTTTTGGCAGCGAGGTTGCGACTGAGTCTCCGGAACAAGTAAAGAAACGTAAGCAGAGCGAAAAGCTGCGGGAGAAGGACGAACGCATTCAGCGTCTGACGGAAGAAAATCTGTCTTTGAAACACGAATGTGAACTGCTCCGTGGGCGGCTATTTCTGCTCATGCAGCGACAGCAAAACCTGTAAAAAATTATACATAAAAATGTACACGATTAAACTCCGTAGTTTGGTCGTGTTATTTTTATACATTAAATTCAGTAAAAAGGGGTTCATTATGCAAAATATTGGTTCTAAAAAGAGCATCTTCAGCCTGTTTTCCCGCTGGAAGCTCTATCGTGTACACGAAAAGGTTAAGAAAAGGGGTTAAAATCCTGATCGCGGTCGTGATCGGCGCACTCCTGCTCGGTGGGTTGTACGCGTTTTTAACACCACGATTATCCCGACCCTCGTAAGCAAGATCACGGCTTTGTTCAACTATTCCGGCACTTAAACAACTGCCGGGAACCAAATCGAGGACTAAATGAGATAAGGCGGGACAGCGGAATGTTGTCCCGCCTTATATTCTCTAAAAGGAAGGTGAGCTTATGCCGTCAATCATTAGTCCCTACATTCCCGTTTCACCGCTGCCATATCCCCGCATTCCCTCTATTCCTTTCCCAATTATGTTGTGTGCGCTGCTTTGGCTGGCCTTTATCGGAACTTCGCTTTTAGCCGCGTTTTGCGTAAGCAGATACGCCGAAAAGAAATGGAACAAAACGGCCGCAGGCGCATATCTCCTGCTGACAGGTATTGCGGCGGTTTTACTGCTCTGTTTCTTTGGAGTTTCCATTACCGCCATCAAGGGAATCATTCTTTTCCTAATTCTCTTGTACGCTTCGCACAGTGATATTCAGACAAGAGAAGTTGACGATTATATCCCTGTCATGCTTGTAGTCACAGCCTTTATAGGGATGGAACTTTCCAATATCGGTTCCATGCTCGTAGGAGCCATAGCCGTTGCACTCCCACAGCTTCTCATTTCGATTATAAAATCCGAAAAAGCTATCGGCGGTGCGGATATAAAATTATCGACGGCCTGCGGTTTATTGCTTGGCTTTGAAAAAGGCATTGCAGGGCTGATTTTCGGGTTACTTTCAGCGGTTATCTGTACCTTGTGTATAAACAAGATAAAAAACAGGAAAACAGGAGCTATACCGTTGATTCCATATCTTGCCGCCGGATTTATGGCGGCATATTTCATTTAACAGGAGGTTTACCATGAAAAACAGGACAATTATCGGTATCGTCTGTATTGTGCTTGCGGCAATCGTTACCTTTGGCGCTGCCCCATTGGTCAACAAGATGTCGGAGGGGAAAACGGAGATTATCCGCATGGCGCAGGATGTAAAGCAGGGTTTTATCATCACCGAATCGGACATTGAAAAGGTTCAGGTTGGCAGCTTTAATCTTCCTGCCAATGTCATAAAGGACAAAGCGACAGTCGTCGGAAAATATGCGACAACCGACCTGAAAGCCGGAGATTATCTGATGGGCAGCAAATTAAATAATGAGGCTGATTCGGCAGACAGCGTATTCCGTTTGCTCGACGGGACAAAGCAGGCTGTCAGTATTTCTATCGCTTCGTTTGCGGCAGGATTATCCGGCAAGTTAGAAAACGGGGATGTTGTGAGCATCATCGTTACTTCCACAGAAAAAAACGAGGCCGAAATGCCTGCTGCGCTACGATATGTGAAGGTCATAACAACCACCACGGCAAGCGGCACGGACAGGGATCAAATAACCCCAAATGAAAATGAAACCAATGAACTTCCCTCAACCGTGACGCTGCTTGTCAACATGGAACAGGCAAAGCTGCTGGCGCAATATGAAGTAAAGGGTAAAATCCATATTTCATTGGTTTACAGGGGCGACGCGGAAACCGCACAAAAATTCCTTGACGCGCAGGACGAGTATTTAAAAAAGAACAATACGGAGGAAACCGAGGTGATTACCCATGAGTAAAATGATTGCCATATGGGGATCGCCGGGTTCCGGCAAGACTTCTCTTTCAATAAAGCTCGGACAGGAAATCTACACCAGAAAGAAATCGACTGTCCTGCTTTTTCATCCCGACATGAGCGTTCCGGCACTGGCGTTATTGTTTCCTCACAGGAAAGCGTCGGAACTGTATTCAATCGGCGTTCCGCTTAATCAAACGGATATATCACCGGAGGAAGTAATGAGGCAAATTGTCATTACAAAGGATATGAAAAACTTTGGGTATTTAGGGTTTACGGCAGGTGAAAACAGGTACACCTATCCATCACCGACAGAGGATAAGATCAAGGCACTGTTGAGTATATTACGGACGTTAGCGGACTATGTGATCGTCGATTGCACAAATGACCACGGCGACGTTATTTCAAAGATGGCGATAAAGGAAGCAGATACCATTCTGCGGCTCTGTACGCCCGACCTGAAAAGCATGGCGTATTTTTCATCACAACTCCCTTTATACGCAGACCCTTCCTATAAAACTACCGAACACATTCAGGTGTTGAATATTCCGGACGCAGACCTGTATATGCCCATCGAGGATGTCAAATCACATTTTAAGGATATTGCCTGCACATTGCCCTTTTCCAGAGCATTAAAGCAGCAGATGCTTGGCGGTGCGCTCTCCGATATGCTGAATGATAAAAAATACCGGGCAAAGCTGGCTGAATTATCCGAAAAGGTGGTGTAGCACATGAGCCAAAGCATAGATTTTATAACCTTGCTCCGCTTGGTTCAGGAGCATGTATCAGCGCAATACTCAGCGGCATTGACCGATAAAGCGAAGCTGCCGCAGCTAAAGTCATATATTGAAAAATACTTGCGGGATAAGGATTACAAGGTTGATAACCGTTCTTTACAGCAGTTGACCGATGATCTGTATTCGGAAATGGCTGAATACTCAATTTTAACGCCGTATCTTGGTTCCGATTCTTTAGAGGAAATCAATATCAATTCGTGGAACGATATTGCGCTCACATATCTTGACGGCAGTATCGTAAAGACCGAAAAACACTTCCACAGCCCTCAACATGCGGTGGACATCGTAAAACGCTTATTACACCACAGTGGCATGATTATTGACAATGCCCTGCCTATGGCGCAGGGACATCTGCCCAATAACACAAGAATTACCGCCCTTAAAGAGCCTATCATTGATGAGGAACGGGGCATATCGGTATCTATCAGACTTTTACACCCCCAACAAGTAAACCGCCAACAATTGATAGAAACGGAATTTGCCACAGAAACGATGATAGACTTTCTCGAAATGTGCATCCGATACGGTGTTTCGACGGTAATCGCGGGTGCGACAAGCTCAGGAAAAACAACTCTCCTTAATGCGCTGTTATCAGGGATTCCCGATAACAAGCGTATTTTTTCGATAGAAGCGGGTTCCCGTGAGCTTTCCCTTGTTCGGGAGGAAAACGGAAGAATCAAAAATAATGTCGTGCATACGCTTTCCCGCCCATCGGATAACCCGGCCTACAATATAAGTCAGGAGGATTTGGTTGTTGCTTCCCTGCGGTATAACCCCGATATTGTTGCCATAGGCGAGATGAGAGATGTGGAGTGTTATTCGGCTGTTGAAGCGAGCCTGACCGGACACACCGTAGTAAGCACCGTCCATTCGGGAGCGGCAGACGCAGCCCATATGCGTATTGCACTTCTTACGCAAAAAAGATTCCCGATTGAATTTAACACCTCATTGATTCAGGCCGGGCAAGCCTTTCCGCTGGTTGTATATGCCCACAAGTTGGAGAATAACAGTAGAAAAATAATGGATATTTCAGAATGTGAAATCCTGCCGAACGGAGGGCGGCAATATCGTACCCTGTTTAACTACAACATTACGAGGAACACGGTGGACAAAAAAGGCTTTAAAATCGAAGGGTATTTTGACCAGCCGTGCATCATGTCCGAAAGCCTGAAAAAGCGTCTAATCCAATACGGTGTTCCGCAGAATTTACTCAATAAATTTTTAACGAAGGGAGCTGATGGAAATTGATTTTTTCTTTAATATCCA
>QKJH01000012.1 GCA_003250865.1 Alphaproteobacteria bacterium
AACCATTCCCCTTGGCCGCCAAAGGCTTTATACACAGTCAAAAGAGCCTGCCCTTGAGAAATTTTTGCATCCAGAAGAGCCGAACGCGCATGTAAATAGCCATTAAGGGAGGTTAAAAAGTCTCCTTTATCCGTACGGCCGCTTTCAAAGCGTCGCTTATCCGTTTCCATGATGGTTTTCTGTTGCTGCTCAATAGCTTGTGCTAAATCATAATCTGTATTGGCATTCTTCAGAGCTATCAGAGAATCCTGTGCTTCCTGAAAGGCTGTCAGTACGGTTTTACGGTAATTGGCGGTTAATTCTTCCTGACTGGCCGTAGCTGCGCTTAAATTGGCCTCCAACTCACCGCCGGAAAATATTTTCTGGGCAAGAGAGGTTCCAAAAGACAGTGATTGCGATGCAGGATCGGTCAACCCCGAGACCGCAGCCCCTGCACTTGCCGACAGACTTACCGACGGGTAAAATGCTGCTCTGGCTATGGTTATATCAGCATTGGCACTGCGTAAATTGGCTTCAGAAACGGCAATATCGGGGCGGCGCTCCAACAATGACGATGGCTGTGCGGCTGCGATTTCAGGAAAATTAAAGCGTTTCATCGCTTTGGGCATGGAAAAATCCTGCGGCGGTGTTCCAACAAGTACAGCCAGAGCGTTTTGAACGGTTTTCATGCGCGTGGCCAAACTATCCAAGGCGCTTTTGGCATTTTTGCTTTGAATAGAGGCCGCCAAAGCCGTATCAACAGTGTCTTTTCCCTGTTTATTAAGAGCAATTGCCAGCTTTTCTTGTTCCTGTGCATTTTCAAGGATTTGCTCCTGAATATAATGCTGTTCTTCCATAAAACGGTATTGTGTGTAAAGCGACGCAATATCCGATGATACGCTGAGCCATGCTGTTTGCTGATTAAACTGAGCAATAGCAACGTTTTCACGCGCCTTATCGATTTGTGCGGCGACATTACCCCATAAATCGATTTCATAACCAACAGATACCAGCCCGCTTGCGCTGCTGCTTTGGGTCGTTTTACCGCTTTCCGGATTGGAAATTAAACGGGAAACACCGCCCGAAGCTGAAACAGTCGGATAACGCGCTGAATCAGCCGCCCCCAACATTGCTTTGGCGCGCGTTAAGGCAGCTTGTGACGAGGCTATATCCAAATTATTGTCTAACGCCGTCCCCAACAAGGGTGCCAAACCATCATCGCCATAACTATTCAACCAATGCTTATAGCCTTCTACGGAAGCCATGGCCTGCTCACCCTGCCAACTGTCCGAATACGCCATGTCAGGGCGCTGATATTCCCGTCCGACGGAACATCCTGTAAACAGGCAGGCCGCACACACCGAAATCAATAAAGCTTTTTTGTACTGTCTCATTATCATATTTGCTTTCTGTGGTTTATTCCGTTGCCAATGCCACAACCGGATCAAGCTTTGCCGCTTTGCGTGCCGGCAAATAGCCGAACAGGATACCGGTAATAAAGGCACAACCAAAGGCCAATACTGATGGCATCAGCGTAAAAACAATCGATACTTCGAACAGGCTGATAATCCAGCCGGTCAAAAAACCAAGTCCCAGCCCCAGAACACCGCCAATGGCACAAACTACGGCAGCTTCGGTATTAAACTGGATAAGAATATCGCGCATACGTGCGCCGGTGGCCATACGCACGCCGATTTCCCGCGTTCGTTCGGTTACCGAGACGAGCATAATGTTCATCACCCCGATACCGCCGACAAACAGGGATATGGCCGCTACCGCTCCCAGCAAAATTGTCAGCGTATTCTGTGTATCCGAGACCATGCTAATCAGCGAAGTTGAACTGCGGATGCGGAAGTCCTCGGTCTTATGAGTAACCATCAACGCCTGTTTCATGTTTTCCTGAAGCGTATCAATATCGGTATTTTCGACATTCTTCACCGTTATCATGCTCAGATATGTTCCCCCCAGAACCCGCATCATCGCCGTTGTATAAGGGGTAAGTACCATATCATCCTGATCGCGGCCGAACATCGCTGCCCCTTTTTCCTGCATCACGCCGATAACCTGCATCGGAATGGATCCAACCTGAATATACTGACCCACCGGATTAGCCGTATCCGAAAACAAATAGTCCCGCACCGATTTGCCCAAAACAACAACCGGCGCATAGCTGCGCTCATCTTCCTGTGTAAAGAATGTCCCGCTGTCCAACTCCCAATCTCTGGGCTGTGCATATTGATAACCAACACCCTGCAAGCTGGTACGGTAATCAATATTGCCATAACGTACGGTGGTCGAGCCGCTGCGCTCAGGGACAACATAGACAATGTCATCCACCGTTTTCAGGACATTAACATCATCAATTGACAAGGTTGAACCCGAGCCGCGTACACCGGGCGCACCGGAAAATACCATCGTCAGGTTGGTACCCATTTTCTGGATTTGGTCAATCACATCCTGTTTACTGCCCGTGCCAATAGCCAGCATGGTAACCACCGAGGCCACACCAATCACAATTCCAAGCAATGTCAGCGCCGTACGAAACAGATTGGCTTTGAGCGAGCGCAGTGCCGTATGCACAGCATTGCCCAACATGACTGAAGTGGAGGGTTCTTTCTTTGAAATGCGCACATGTTCGCGCCCATCCGCAAGCACCGGTTTAGCGCTTCTATCCTCGACAATTTTGCCGTCATGGATGCGCACGATGCGTTCGGCCTGATTGGCGATATGCTCTTCATGGGTAATCATGACGATGGTTGCGCCCTCTTCCCGATGAAGCTTTTTAAGCAATGCCAATACTTCATCTCCGCTTTTACTGTCCAAAGCACCGGTCGGTTCGTCCGCCAGAATGACAAAGGGATGATTGACCAGAGCGCGGGCAATGGCTACACGCTGTTGCTGTCCGCCCGACAATTGCGATGGATAATGTTCCAACCTGTCTCCCATTCCCAGACGGGTCAGCAATTCCTCGGCACGGGTGCGGCGCTCTGCCTTGCTTAACCCCGCATACATGGCCGGAACCTGTACATTTTCCGATGCCGTTTCGCCCGAAAGAAGATTGTATCGCTGAAAGACAAAACCGAACGTATCCCGACGCAGCCGAGCCAGCTTGTTGGGCTTTAAATCATTAACAAGAATGCCATCGATATAATATTCGCCCGATGTTGCCCTATCCAAACAGCCTATAATGTTCATCAGGGTGGATTTGCCCGAACCGGACTGTCCCATGATGGAAACAAATTCTCCGTGACGGATGGTCAGGTCAATGGAGTCCATGGCCTTGATGATTGTATCACCGTTTTTAAAATGGCGACTGACACGACGCAGTTCAAGTAAGGGCTTTCCCAGTCGGCTCATAGCCGTGCTCCCATACGCGGGTGCATTCCTCCCCCGTCCGCTTTTTTAAGCATATTGGCAGAGGGAATGATAATAATGTCACCTTCGTTTAACCCATCCGTAACTTCGGCCGCCGTGCGGTTTTTGACTCCGATGGTAACCATGCGTTCTTGCGGCTCGGCACCTTTCTTTTCGGGTAGTACCATGACACGATAACGACCATCATCCTGTTTGTCCTTCAATAAGGTCAAAGGAATAGACAGCACGTCCGATGCCGATTGAATCAAAAAATAAACCTGCGTCGTCATACTAATCATCAGCTCATGCGTTGGATTGGCCGCATCAATCAATACATCGTACAAAACCACGTCATTGACAATCTGTGGCGTTGGCAGAATCTGACGTACCTTGCCTGTCCAGCGTTTATCCAGATTGCCCAATGTTGTAAAATAGACATCCATATCTTCGGTAATGCGGCCTATATCGGCCTCGGCCACCTGTGCCCGTACCGTCATAACATCCAAATCGGCAATTTGAACGATAGTCGGCGCGGTTTGCGAGGCATTGAGTGTTTCCCCCTCTTTTGAGAATTTGTCTACAACCGTCCCCGACATGGGCGCATAAATCGTGGTATATTCCAGATTGGTTTTGTCTTTATCAATATTGTACCCCAGTTCCAATATTTGCGCTTCGAGCGATTTGATTTTGGCCAGAGCCACGTCATATTCCGCTTTTGATTGTTCCAGTGTTTCGGTGGATACCGCTTCGGTTTCATGTAATTCGCTGTTACGGTCGTAAATTGCCTTGGCCAGGGCGGTTTGTGCCACCTGTTGTTCCATCTGTGCCTGAAGTGAAACCATGCGCGCCTCATCCGCATCCAGTTGCGACTGGTACAAACGCGGGTCGATTTCAGCCAACACATCGCCCTGTTTGACGATATAACCAATGTCAACATGCAGCTTTTTCAATTGCCCCGACACCTGAGTACCCACATCAATATAATTTTTTGGTTCCAACGAGCCTTGCGCTGTCACGGTAGATTCTACATCGGCACGGGTCACGACAACGGTCTGCGCTTGGGCATCATCGGAATCGGATGGCCAAAAATAGACTTTTGCGCCATAGGCAATACCGACCAACAGGATAAGAACACACACAAATACAATAAATTTTTTCATAGCTTTTATACCAATAATCCGCAAAACAGGGATAAATCAGGAAACGGGCGAAAATGCCCCAACCCATCATATAGATTAATACGTCAACAAAACATAAAACATTCGCTTTTTTTTGTTTTACAAAGGACAGGCATCTATCAGACGTGAAATTCGGATATATTCATCGTCCGTATCCAATTTACGTTGCAAAGAAGTTCGTCTGGAATCCTTGCGCTTAATCTCCGCGCTCACAACACCGTTTAGATAGGTATCCATCTTGTTGATTTCCGTCTCAAGCTGATCTGAGGGAATATTGCGACGAACACCAATGGCATCAACAGCCTTGCGCACCGCATCACGGATAATCGGGGCGTAATAATACATGATTTTACGCTCGACAAGGACATGGTTCATCTCATGCTCCATGATATGGCTGTGGGGACAGGTTCCGGTCGGAAACTTGTTTGCCACATCCACCGTAATATCCAATCCTACGGTCACCGTGATGTTATCGACCCAGAAACAGCTTGTCTTGGCAATATTGTCCGTCATGGTACGAAAAGCACCATCGGTTTTGGTAAAAGTATGGCTGGAAGTCAAACCATAGGTCATCCGCCCCTTTTTGTCCGGAGCCATACCGTCTTTCTTGGCTTTTACTTGCAAATCTTCAAGCGAAATCCGGTTATCACGGTAGACCGGCCCTTCGGTGATATTGACTTTGACATTGACATCCGCCAGCTTTTTCGGACAGCCGTCCTTGGCCATCTCCATCTGGGCATTGGCTATTCCCGCACCGCCCGATA
>QKJH01000063.1 GCA_003250865.1 Alphaproteobacteria bacterium
CTACCGGCACGCAGCCGAAAGAAATGCCGCATAATTTGGGTATTGAACAGGCTTTGCTCGGTGCCTTGCTGGTCGATAACAATGCCGTGGAAAACGTGGCCGAGTTTTTACGCCCCGAGCATTTTTACAACGCCCTGCACGGACGGCTTTACCGTGCCATCCAAACGATGGTGGAGCGCGGCCAGACGGCCAACGCCCTGACCATTGCTCCGCTGTTTGAAAAAGACAGTGATATTGCCCATATCGGTGCCTCGGACTATCTGGAGCAACTAATGGACAATGTGATTACCGTCACCAATGCCTCCGAATACGGCCAGACGATTTTCGATTTGTATTTGCGCCGTCAGTTAATTGCTCTGGGCGAGGATATTTCCATCACCGCTTTTAAACATGATATTGACTCGGATGCGGCCGATCAGATTGAGCAGGCCGAAAGCAAACTGTTCAAACTGGCTGAAACCGGTGAAACCCAAGCCAATTTTGTCAAGCTGATTGACTCGGTCAACGGCGCCATCGAAACGGCACAAAAAGCCTATCAATCGGATAGCCATGTGACGGGGGTTACCACGGGTTTGCGTGACTTGGATAAAAAAACCGGCGGTCTGCATCCGTCCGATTTGATTATTCTTGCAGGCCGTCCTTCGATGGGTAAATCCGCATTGGCTACCAACATTGCCTTTAATGCCGCCCGAACCTTTGCCGAAACAGGTGGCAAACAAGGTGCTGCCGTTGCCCTGTTCTCGCTGGAAATGTCGCACGAACAGCTCTCCACCCGTATTCTGGCCGATGTTACCCGCATCGGATCGGAAAAAATCCGTCGTGGCGAACTGCGTGAGGAAGACTTCCACAAATTCGTCGAAGCCGCCCAGCTGATTTCCACCATCCCGCTGTTTATCAACGACAATGGCGGCATGTCGGTTTCGGCCGTGCGCTCCATCTGTCGCCGTCTGAAACGCCAGTCCGGTCTGGGCATGGTTGTTATCGATTACCTGCAACTTCTCAGCGGCAGCGGCAAACGCGCCAGTGATAACCGTGTTCAGGAAATTTCCGAAATCTCGCGGAGCTTGAAACTGTTAGCCAAGGAATTGCAAGTCCCTGTTATTGCCCTGTCCCAGCTGTCGCGTCAGGTTGAACAGCGCGACAACAAGCGCCCTCTTCTATCCGACTTGCGTGAATCCGGTTCGATTGAGCAGGATGCCGATGTTGTCATGTTCGTATACCGTGAACAATATTATCTGGAACGGGACGAACCGGCACTCAGCCAGAACGAGAAACAGGAAACGTTTGAGATGCGTTACCAACGCTGGAAAGACCGTTTGGACTATGTATACAATACGGCCGAAGTCATTATTTCGAAACAGCGTCACGGCCCTGTGGGGGCCATTGAGCTGGCATTCGAAGGTGAGTTCACACGTTTTTCCGATTTGGATCGCATCCATACCGAAGCACCGCCGGAACAGTAACGGGGCAAAACGCATATCATGTTCAATCTTTTCCCGCAACGTATCAACACCAATCAGGGAGCCACTCCCCTACCGCGCACACGGCCGATGCTGCGTATCGATTTGGATGCTGTGGCCGATAACTGGCGCGCCCTGAATACCATTACCAATCAAGCAGAATGTTCCGCCGTGGTCAAAGCCGATGCCTATGGATTGGGCGTAGCACCAATTGCGCGGAGACTGGTCAAGGAAGGGTGCAAGACCTTTTTCGTGGCCATCCCTGACGAGGCCTTTGCCTTACGCGATAGTCTGCCCGATCCTGACATCAATATCTTTTGTCTGGGCGGTTTAAGCGAACCGGCCGATGCCATGATTGAATACAATATCATTCCGGTCATCAACCATGCTGAAGACTTACAAACATGGATGGACACGGCCAAAACGGTGGAACAAAAACTCCCCGCGGCTTTGCATTTTGATACCGGCTTGAACCGGCTTGGCTTCTCATTGGCCGAAGCGGAAATTCTGGCCGAGGACACATCGTGGCGTGAAGACATTGATTTGGTTCTGGTCATGAGCCATCTGGCCTGTGCCGATGAGCCGTTCCATCCGCTGACCGATATTCAGAACTGGCGTTTTCAGGCCTTGCGCGAACTTTTTCCCGACACCCCTGCTTCACTTGCCGCTTCGGATGGCATCTTCCGCGGCTCCAACAAACATTATGATTTGGTGCGCCCGGGTGCCGCTCTGTACGGTGTCAACCCAACCCCCGAACGCCCGACCAACCCGATGAAACCGGTTGTTACCCTAACCGCTCCCGTTATTCAGCTTCGCACTGTGGACATGGACGGCCCCGTAGGATACTCCGCCACCCGCAATGTTATCCGCGGCCAACGTCTGGCTGTAGTTGCCTATGGTTATGCGGACGGGCTTTTCCGCTCGGCCAGCAATGCGGCCAAATTCTATTACAATGGGATGGAGATGCCGGTAATTGGCCGTGTCTCGATGGACGTGACTATCCTGGATGTTTCCAATATTCCCGATGGCGAGCTGGAGGTTGGTACCCATGTCGTTGTCATCGGCCAGAACCAGTCAGTTGATGATTTGGCCAAATCCTGCGGTACCATCGGCTATGAAATTCTGACGGCACTCGGCAACCGCTTCGAACGGTTTTATGTCGAGAAAAACGGAAAGAAATAACACGATTATCCCCTTGGCAATCTTGTCTCTTCCTTGTATCTTAGACAAAACCATCTTTGTCATAGGGATTCACGCATTATGATTTTTTCGCTCGTCCGGAATTTTATTCTTGAAAGCTGCCGCACCGTTGGCCGTTCCATCCTGCATTTCTTTGAATCGGTTGGCCGTCTGTCCTCCTTTGCCGTGCGCAGCCTGTATTTCATATTTGTGCCGCCCTATTATCCGCGCATGATTTTCCGCCAGTTTATCGACATCGGCTATTACTCTTTGCCCGTTGTCGGCATGACGACCCTGTTCACAGGGATGGTGCTTGCACTGCAAAGCTATTCCGGTTTTTCGAGATTCGAGGCAGAGGGAGCTATTGCCACCGTGGTCGTTCTGTCCATCACGCGTGAGCTGGCCCCCGTTATGGCCGGTTTGATGGTAGCGGGGCGTATCGGTGCCTCCATCGCTGCGGAAATCGGCACGATGCGCGTAACAGAGCAAATCGATGCCCTGCGCACATTGGCAACCAACCCGTTCAAATATCTTGTGGTACCGCGCATTATGGCCGGATTGCTGATGCTCCCTATTCTGGTGTTGATTGGCGACATTATCGGCATTTTCGGCGGCTATCTTATCGCCATATACAAGCTGGGCTTTAATCAGGCCGGCTATTTGAACCAGACATGGGAATATCTGGAATATATGGATGTTGTTTCCGGACTGGTCAAAGCGGCCGTTTTCGGTTTTGTCGTGGCCTTGATGGGCTGTTACAACGGCTTTTATTCCGACCGCGGCGCGCAAGGTGTTGGCCGCGCGACAACCAATGCCGTTGTTTCGTCCTCTATCCTGATTTTGATTTTGAACTACTTCGTAACCCAGCTGTTCTTCGGCTCGTAAGCAAACAAGAAGGAACATCATGTCCGCCCTATTCAGTAAAAAAACACCCGTCACACCAAAGATTGAAATGGACAATGTCCACAAAGCCTTTGGCTCGAACAAAGTGCTTCAAGGAGTCAATGTCAGTGTTAACCCGGGAGAATCTCTGGTGATTATCGGCGGGTCGGGTACGGGTAAATCCGTAACTCTGAAATGTATTCTGGGCATGATGGAACCGGAACAGGGCACTATCAAGGTGGATGGTCAGGACATCACCCATATCCGCGGCAAAGAACGGGACAAAGTGGCCGAGAAATTCGGCATGCTGTTTCAGGGCGGCGCGTTGTTTGACTCCCTTCCCGTTTGGCAGAATATCTGTTTCGGCGTATTGGAACGCGGCCTGATTACCCGCAAAGATGCCCCCGATTATGCCGTGGAAAAACTGCGTTCGGTTGGACTGAAACCCGATATTGCCTATTTATTTCCGGCGGAACTGTCAGGCGGCATGCAAAAACGCGTTGCCTTGGCGCGCGCCATTGCCGGTGATCCGGAGATTATCTTTTTTGACGAACCCACGACAGGGCTTGACCCGATTATGGCCGATGTTATCAATGATTTGATTGTCAGCTGCACCAAGGAGCTGGGTGCCACCGGCCTGACCATTACGCATGATATGGCCTCGGCACGCAAAATCGGCGATAAAATCGCCATGCTCTATCAGGGAAAAATCGTCTGGGTTGGCGATGCCAAGAAAATTGATAAATCCGGCAACGACTATGTCGAACAATTTATCAACGGCCGCGCCAAAGGCCCGATTGAAACCTATGTCTAGCTTTACAAAATAGAGAAAATTACAAACCCGGTTTTAAGCTGGTTTTCACGCTGTGCGTTTGCCCGCTCATATTTTCGGCAAACTCGTTTGTTTTTCCGGCGTGTGCTATGGCAACCTGCAGCTCTTGCCCTTTCTCAATAACGGAACGGTAGCTGTCACGAATATGTCCGTGACCTGCCGGACACAACACAGCCGATTCAGCAATCACATTCGCTGTTTCAATCGACATGGTTCCTTCTTTGACACGTTTGGCAGCTAATTCAACCATTTCGCCGCGAGTCATACTATTATGGTCGAATACACCATCGGTAAGAGCCTCCGTTACACCATGAACATCGGTCACATAACAGGCTATTTCGTTATTAAGTGTCTCGGCATCATAAGCACCTTTTTCCGATAAAGCGACTTTCAAACGAATATCTGCCAACACCCGATTGGTTAGAACGGCCAAATCCGTACTAAGGTCTTCCTCATAGCGTGCATTAACAAGTGTCAAGCCTTCCTCAGGAGCCATATTACCGGACTGGACACGCACCGTGGCAAACATAACCATCATCCGGCGCGCGTAATCGGAATGGACGGATTGACCATTTTCATCCACTCCTGTAACGCACTCTATAATTTTATCATTGATTTCCTTATGCGATTTGGCATTATTAATCAATGTCTGGATATCCATTTCTTTGGAATTGGTCGTCATTACACCCTCGCTGAGCAATTTGAAATTGCACAGATATTACATGACATTTGATATTATGTCAAATTATTTTATAGAAACTCATCTTCGAAATCGACGCTGTCCTGCTTGCCGACATAATCGAAATATTCGGCCAGCCATTTCTGCCCGGCTTTGCGCCCCATATCCCGAAGCGAGCACAGAAAATCCCAATCGGTAATAAATTTGCTGGACACGGAATAAT
>QKJH01000004.1 GCA_003250865.1 Alphaproteobacteria bacterium
TCCACTGCTCGACGGGATTATCAAGGAAGATGGTGACGAAATTGACAGCATCGTGCCCGAACTACAGCCTTATGTTGGCCTATAAGTTCTGGCCGGTGTGAATTTACCGCTTTTGATAAAGTTGGCAACGTTGCGAAAACAGTCAAAAGATATACAAAACGTTGTGTCGCAGGCTCGAGACGCTGGTCGCAAATATATTAATGTTGCTTCACAAATTTTGGAAGAATAAGCGTATTTAAAAAATGACGACAAAAAATATTAAGAGTTCAACACTGACCATTGTAAACAAAAAAGGGTTACATGCCCGTGCAGCAGCGCGGTTTGTAAAAACAGCATCAGGATATGATGCTACCATTATGGTCAGGCGCGCCGATCAGGAGGTGTCAGGTGATTCAATCATGGGGCTTTTGACGCTTGCGGCAAGCCAAGGACGTGATATTACCATTACAACTCAGGGAAATATGGCTCAAGAAGCGTTGGATGAGTTATGCTGTTTGGTTCAAAATGGTTTTTATGAGGAGGAGAGTGAATGACACAAGCAGACTTTTCTTCCATTTATAAAACCCCGGATTTGCCCAATCATCCCGAAGAAATCTTACATGGCATAGGCCTATCTTCCGGTATTGCCATGGGGCCGGCTTTTATGCTGGACAGTGTTTCGCCGGAAGTTAACGAATACAAGATTATCAAAAAAAATCTCAAGCTGGAAATCGAACGTTTTGAAAAAGCACGTGAGCGTTCGTATAACCAGATTGCACAGCTGTTGTCAAAGGCCGAAATTACGTCCTCATCGAATGATAGTGAAGAAATTACCCTATTACTTGAAGCGCATCTGGGTATGTTATATAGCTCCCGTTTTGTGCGCGGTGTACGCAAACGCATTGAAGAGAACCGACTGAATGCCGAAGCTGCGGTGCGTTATGAAATGGAAGATATGGAGCGGGTTTTTGCCGAGTTAGATGACTCGTATATTGCCAGTCGTGGTCAGGATGTTTCTGATGTCGGAAAACGGTTGCTGCGAAATCTGACAGATCAAAAATATACTGCCATTAAAAACATTCCTGATGGAGGCATACTTCTTTCCGAAGAAATCACGCCGATGGATTTAGCCTCTTTGCCTTCCAATCGGATTGCCGGTTTGATGAGCTTGGTTGGAACAAGACAGGGCCATACGGGCATTATGGCTCGTTCAATGGGTATTCCGGCGGTGTCGTCAACGGGTTCTATGCCAAAGCACGTACATTCAAATTCCTATGTCATTATTGACGGCGCAAAAGGAATTCTGATTGTTAACCCCACTGAAGAAACATGGAAAAAATACCGTCGACAAAAAGAAATTGTCGAAATTGAACATGATCAGGCTACCCGTCAAAAAGATTTTCCTGCTTATACCAAAGATAAAGTGGAAGTTTTAGTGCAGGCTAATCTAACGCATTTTTCGGATATGGACAGGATTCTAAAGTCTGGTGCATCGGGTATCGGTCTGGTGCGCACCGAGTTTATGTTCATGGGGCGGGAAGATTTGCCTGATGCACGTGAGCAATTTGCCAAACTGAAAGCCGTTGTCAAAGCATCGAAGAAATTGCCTGTTACAATACGTACAATGGATATTGGTGGTGACAAGATGGCACCGGCATTAAATAAACGATTTGGAATTGGACCTAACCCTGCGCTTGGGTTGCGGGCTATTCGGCTGTCCTTGAGCGCACCGGAATTATTAGAAGCCCAGATGGAGGCCATTTTACGTGCTGCTGTATATGGTAATGTTGACATTCTTGTTCCTATGGTTTCCTCTGTTGACGAAATAAAGCAGGTTCGTGCTGTCATGGAAAGTACGCTGAAAGACCTTCGAAAGAAGAATGTAAAGGTTCCATCCAAACTCCCAAAACTAGGGGCAATGATTGAGATTCCGGCCGCTATTTTTATTGCGGACGAGTTAGCCAAAGAGTGCGACTTCTTTTCGCTGGGCACCAACGATCTTGTGCAATATACTTTGGCCGCAGATAGGGGAGACGAAGCTATGGGGCAGTTTTATAATCCCGTACATCCTGCCATTCTCAAAATGATAAAAATTTGTGTTGATGCATGCGATAAAGCGAATATTCCGCTTAGTGTCTGTGGTGAGCTGGCCGGTGATCCAACTATTCTTCCATTATTTATTGCAATGGGAATTCGCAAAATAGCAGTTCAGCCTCTTACTGTTCCCGATGTTAAAAAATGGGTTCGTACAATGAACGTTGGCGACTTTAAGCAGTGTTTGGAACAAGGCGACGTCACCACCCAAGAGGGAATTGATAAACTTATAACTGCTATGTCTCGATGCTGGGACATCGACAAAGTCGTTCATTAGTTTTTTGGTGTTTTATACACATAAACGGTGGAGTTCCAAAATCCTTCGCGAAATATTTCTGTGGTAGCTGGCGGAATGTTAGGAAGCGGGAAAGAATGGCTGACAACTACGGCTGACTCTTTGAGTTCTGCGATAAATTTAGGTTCAAGATTTTTCATATGACGAAATGTAAGATAGGTAAAAATTGCGCCAGCGTTCTCAAATGAATCCGCCATGAAGTTTTTTTGCAAAATGGTAATATTCTTCCGCCGTGAAAGAGCAATCCGTAGCTTTGACATCCAGAAAGGCAATGTCGTTATTTCATAGCCAATAACATGATGGTTCGGAAAGCGTTTACTTAGGGCCAATACAGTGCTACCCCAGCCGCATCCAAGCTCTAGGATATCGCCGTCGGGGCTTTCAGGAAAAAGGTCAATCATACGATTGCGTGTTTTAGCCCAAGTTGGAGCAGGAATGGTTCCGGATATTCTTGATTGTAGTTCGATAATAATAATGATTAGCATTATGAAGAAAATTATTAGGGTGGTCACAAGTAACATTTTAAACTATTCTCCTATTCAGTATTTTTACAGTATACATGGTTTGGTTCATATCACGAGGAGAAAAAATGATGGCTGCTGCGCAACCTAATGATGGTAATGATTTTAAAGTCAAAGACATGTCTTTGGCCGAATGGGGACGCAAGGAAATTAATATTGCAGAGGCTGAAATGCCGGGGTTGATGGCACTGCGTGAAGAATATAGTTCTTCACAGCCTCTGAAGGGCGCGTGCATTGCAGGATGTCTGCATATGACTATTCAAACGGCTGTCCTGATTGAAACGCTTATTGCTTTGGGTGCCGAAGTGCGCTGGTCATCCTGTAATATTTTCTCAACGCAGGATCAAGCTGCTGCCGCTATTGCTGCTGCTGGCATCCCGGTTTTTGCTTGGAAAGGAATGAACGAGGAAGAGTTCTGGTGGGCGATTGACATGACCGTTGATGGCAAAGATGGTTGGCGTCCAAACATGATTTTGGATGATGGCGGTGATTTAACCTTGCGTATCCATCAAAAATATCCGGAGCTTTTGTCTGACATAAAGGGTATATCAGAAGAAACAACAACTGGTGTGCATCGTCTTTATGAAATGGCCAAAAAGGGTACGCTTAAAGTACCGGCAATCAATGTCAATGACTCTGTAACAAAATCCAAATTTGATAACAAATATGGTTGCCGCGAGAGTCTGGTCGACGGTATCCGCCGGGCAACGGATGTGATGATGGCCGGTAAAATTGCTGTTGTTGCAGGTTTCGGTGATGTTGGTAAAGGTTCAGCCGAAAGCTTACGTAGTGCAGGTGCCCGTGTTTTGGTCACGGAAATTGATCCGATTTGTGCTTTGCAGGCGGCTATGGAAGGATATGAGGTTGTCACAATGGAAAATGCCGCTCCGCGTGGCGATATTTTTGTTACGACTACAGGTAACAAAGACATCATCACGGTTGATCACATGCGTGAAATGAAAGACCGTGCCATTGTGTGCAATATCGGCCACTTTGACAATGAGATTCAAGTCGAGCCGTTGCGCAACATGAAATGGAATAATATCAAACCGCAGGTTGACGAAATCGAGTTTCCATCCGGTAAACGGATTATTCTGCTTGCCGAAGGACGGTTGGTTAATCTGGGTTGTGCTACGGGACATCCGTCCTTTGTCATGTCGGCATCGTTTACCAACCAGACCTTGGCGCAAATCGAGTTGTGGAACCATTCGAATAAATACGAAAATCAGGTTTATGTTCTACCCAAACATCTTGATGAAAAAGTAGCCAAGTTACATTTGGATAAATTGGGTGTTCAACTGTCAACACTGACAAAAGAACAGGCCGATTATATTGGCGTAGAAATTGAAGGACCCTTTAAGCCGGACAGCTATCGCTACTAGCACATACTAAAATAATACAAAAAGCTCTTGTCCTATGGATGGGAGCTTTTTTTTGTGCTTTTTTTGTGTATGATAGCGAAAGGAAATAAAACAAATATCGGATAGTTCATGCAAAATTTTGGACAATGGCAGGATTATGAAGCTGGGCAGGATGTTTCAACCATAAAAAAGTTGGGACGATGGCTTCGTGATTATTTTATTCCGTCCGGGAATGCAGTGCGTCGTTTACGTACGGAATTAGATTTGATGGCATTATGTCTGAATGCGGCACCTGACGGATATTTAATGTGGGACGATGGCAATCGCTTTATTGTGCCGCGCAAGGCCAAGACCATCCTGAATATTGTCAATTGCAACAATAAACAGCAGCTTTTGGATGCTTTTTCCGAAGGGGATAGAAAAGCCTTAGACAAATTGATTGACGAAATGGAAAAGCAGCAAATGCCCTTTTCCATCGTATGCGAAACGGATAGCAAACATCATCTTGTTAACGTTGAAGGTGTTTTGCGAAAAATAGGTGAAAATGCGGCCATTCGTGTTTTGTGGTTACGTGATGTAACTCATGTAACTCATGATGTAGAGCGGATGGAATTATTGAAATCCCGCGCTGAGGATAGCCTAGTTCTCTATCAAAAAGGTATGGAGAACATAAACTTTCCTGTGTGGTTCAGGGATAGCGATTTCAAGATTATCGAGTGCAACGCAACTTATGCCAAGACGCTTGATTTAACTCCCGATGAAGTTGTTGAAGGCCAGGTAGAGATTCTCGGTTCAAAGGGAATGCTTGTTCGCAAAATGGCCGAGAATGCAAAAACGATGCGTCAGCCCCAATACGATAAACAGCATATCGTAGTTGATGGGGAGCGCAAGTTGTACCCATAGCCGGCTATTGGGCGGCGATTTTCCCCAAGGCAACCTTGACCGAACAGGGCGACGCCTTTTTCGATAATCCGGTCACGAGTGGTCCTTTCATGGTCAAGGA
>QKJH01000202.1 GCA_003250865.1 Alphaproteobacteria bacterium
ACATCTGGAAACTGTTTCCTACTTTACACGGACATAACAAAAGCCCGCCAAAAAAGGCGGGCTTTCATCACATAAAACTAATATATTATACAGCTTGGTCAATCCATTGTACCAAAGCGTCTTTTGACAAAGAACCAACTTGTGTTTTGACTAATTCCCCACCTTTGAACAGCATCAGTGTCGGAATACCACGCACACCATATTTAGCAGGTGTTTGCGGGTTTTCGTCGACGTTGATTTTTACAACCGTTGCTTTACCGGCAACTTCTTCGGCAACTTCGTCCAAAACAGGAGAAAGTGCGCGGCACGGGCCGCACCACGGAGCCCAAAAATCAACAACGACCGGTCCATCTGCTTTGAGTACATCCGACTCGAAATTTGCATCCGTTCCTTTAACACTCGACATTATTTTTTCCTTTCAACTGAAATTAACGTAAAAGAAAACCCTTTATTGTTTAATTTTCTTTTGTAATCTTCCAAATTAGAATCAAAACTGTATATAATATGCAATATTAACGACTGCCTGTACAGTCAAGATAGAGCGTAAAGGTAAAAAAACCAGAGATAATGAATGGGTGATGATAATTTTTCAATATCCGAGGAGATGAAGAAAGCAAAAACGCAACAGCTTTCGCGGCTCAAAGCACAGCTATTCGAGCAGAAAACCAAATCCTTTGATGATAACCACGATTTTACCATGTCGCACTTTTTGGTCCGTCCTGGCGGATCCATTGCTGTAATGGGAGCCGGGGACGGACGGGTATGTGCCGAATATGCACGTCTGAAGCCCCATTTGCAGATTATCGGTCTGGAAAACAACCCCCACAACATCAGCAAAGCGCAAAAGAGATTCAAAATTTCCAACCTGTCCATGATACAAGGGGACATGGAAATGATACCTTTTGCCGACAACACACTTCATGGATTACTGCATGCCGGTACATTGCACCGTCTTTATTCACGAACCGGCTACAATATTACCTCGGTCATGAATGCCTTAAGAACCCAAATGGCCGCCCTAAAGCTAGGAGGACTTCTTGTTATTCGGGATTACATCCTGCCTACGGGCAACAAGTTTATTCTGATGGAATTTCCAGACACAAAAAGCTATGGCAAAGATATTCATGACTTATCGGATGCCGACTTACTTCTTCGCTTTTCACAAACCGCGCGTCCGCTTGACACGAATGGCTGTGAAGGTTTTTTTATCGAGGAACTTGAATCCAAAACTGATGGCACACGTCTTTTCCGCCTGCCCTATAAATGGGCTGTCGAATTTATCTATCGCATGGATAAGCGCGATGACTGGGATGCCGAGCTGCTTCAGGAATATACTTTTCTTACCCCGCATGAGCTATCAAAGCAACTTGATCTACTGGGTGTCCGTACCATTTATACTGGCCCATATTGGGATGAAGATACGATTACAAACAACTATCAGGATCGCTTTAAACTCTATTCCGAAGATGGCCAGACAATTGAATATCCTCCTACTACATTTGTTACAGTCGCCCAAAAGATTGGCATTAACGAACCGGTTATTATTCAGGAAAGGCGCCCTTTATCAGCAGATGACAAGGATACGCAACTCACCATCAAAGCCGTTAAGGATGATGATAACCATGTCTATGAATTCGCCGAATTGAAAAATAATACAAACGATATTCTCCCCTATCGTATTACCGACGACGGGCGCTTATTTATTCTTTTGCGTTCCGGCGTACCGCGTCCGGCGGTGGGTGCCGCACCGCGTGGAACACCTAATTTGGATGGAAAAACATGGTCAGGCTTTATGTTTGAGCCGATTGTTATTCCAGCCGGACTGGGAGATGAGCGTGATGACGTCATACGTGAAACGCTTTATGATTTAATCCGCATTCCCTTTGAGGATCAAGGACAATCAGAATTCATCACAAGCTACTTTCCTGATGCTGAAAAAATTTCTTCGCGTGTTGATGCATACTCTATCGAAGTAAAATTGCCGCGTGATGCACTCAAGCGCGCGCAAGCGAACGAAGCCCAACACCATCCTTTTAACCCGGGATTTGTGCGCGAATTTGACGCACAAGATGTTTTGAAAGCTATTCATGTCGGACTGGTACCGGATACCCGTTTGGAAATTGCCCTTACAGTGTTGATGGAAAATTTGGGCATTACACCCGAAAATTTAATTGCCGAACATATTAAACCTGGCATCAGTTCACCAAAAAAAATTCTTACGCCGGATGAGGTAGAGGAACTTTCACGAAAAGGCAATATCTTTACTGTTACAGACGAACGCCCCGGCTCAATTAAACACGTACATTCCATCTTTGTTGAAGAAACTCGTATTGACGGTTTGGCAACAGGAGTTGCAACCCATCACCATGATATGATTCTTCCCATACACACCAGCACCAATACCGTGGTGGTATTACCGCTGACCGTTGATTCAGCATCCGGCGAAATGATGGTAGGACTAGAACAACGCAAAGCGCCGGCGGCCAACCGTGTCGGAGGACAGGAAACGCAGCTGAACTTGCCAACATTCAGGCTGCCCGAAGATATTCGCACAATTTCACAAGCAAAAGAATTTGTTGCGGTACAAATAGGATGTCGTCCTGAGGACTTAAGACAGATGGGCAGTAGCTATTTTATTCATAGTGAAACCGGCCCCGAACGCATTTTTCCAATGTCAGTGTGCAACCCCGGTGATATTGATTTTAATAATATGGACTTTATTCATTATCAATATCTCAACTTTCTGATGCAGCCGATTGCCGAAGGCCCATTACGGGATAAAAGCACCATGGGGCTGATGCTGAAAGGTAAAAAATGGCTACAGCAAATGCACGGTTATGGCTACTCAAATACCGATGTTTTAAATGAAACCCAAAAAAGACAATTGCGTGAGAACCTGTTTCAACCACCACCGTTAAAACCTGAATAACGACCATGGATAAGCCGCTACTTTTTGATACAGAACGTCGTCGCCTTAACCTTATACGTGCTACAGCTAATTTTAGGAAGCACGACTTTCTTTTTAAAAAAACAGAACAATCAATTGAAGAACGCCTGTCGTTTATTAAACGTGATTTTAGATCCATTCTGCTTATTGATGACCACAGTAATAGCCTCTTCGATTTTTTAAACACGCTTTACCCAAAAGCTTCCATAAAATACTTTTCTTCAAGCAATATTCATATGCTTAAACAATCAAACTTCGATTGTATCATCAACCTTCTTACCCTTCATTGGGATAACGACATTTCAAATACGCTCAACCAATGCCACAGCCTCTTGAAACCCGATGGCGTTTTTATTGCATCCCTTTTTGGCAATGAAACACTCAAAGATTTACGCCACAGCTTTATCGAAGTTGAGAGTGAGTTGTATCAGAGCATAACACCACATATTGCACCGGCAATCGACATAAAATCTCTGGGCCTTCTGATGCAAAAAGCAGGATTTGAGGCGCCGGTTATGGACTGCGAGGATTACACCGTTCTGCACCAGACTCTTTTATCTCTATTTCACGATTTGCGCGGCATGGGAGAAAATAATGCGCTTCATTCACCTGCACGCATGATTACCCGAAATTTTCTTAAACAGCTTGAAGAGAACTATGCCGGAAAGACTCGTCAAAATGACGGTTTTCTTGCAACGCGTTTTGATGTACTTTATGCCATAGGTTGGAAAAAATCATAATAAGGAACCAACGCCATGCATATCGGTATTGATTTAGGCGGCACAAAAATAGAACTTCGCGCTTTTGAGAAAAACAGCGGTGACGAGCTGTATAAAAAGCGTATACCTACCCCCAAAACCACATACTCAGACACATTAAATGCCATGGCCGGATTGGTCATAGAGGCAGAGGAAGCGTTAAACAAAACCGGTACCGTTGGCATCGGCATTCCGGGTGCAATTTCAAAAGACACAGGACTGGTAAAAAATGCAAACTCAACAAAACTTATTGGCCATCCTTTGGACAAAGATATAGGAAAGCTTCTTAGCCGCCCTATTCGCGTCAGCAATGATGCCAACTGCTTTGTACTCTCCGAAGCCGTGGATGGAGCGGCGAAAGAAGGCAAAGTTGTGTTCGGTGTCATTTTGGGAACAGGATGCGGTGGCGGCATTGTTGTTAACAAGCATATCATCGAAGGTGCAAACCTGATCGCAGGCGAGTGGGGACACAACCCTTTACCGCAACAAACGGAATATGAATACCGCAACGCTCCGGAATGTTATTGCGGCAAAAAAGGCTGTATCGAAACATGGGTTTCCGGTACCGGCTTTCATCAGGACTACACCCGTCAAACAGGTATTGAGTCGAGCGGAAAAAAAATTATGGAACTGGTCGCCAAACAAGATGGAAAAGCCATAAATGCGCTGGATAATTATATGGACAGATTGGCACGGTCATTGGCTTCTATCATGAATATATTGGATCCTGACATTATTGTTTTGGGCGGCGGCATGAGCAACGTTGACTTGCTATACGAGCGTGTTCCCTTGTTGTGGAAACCGCATGTTTTTTCCGATTTTATTCACACAAAATTGGTTCCTCCGCAATACGGTGATTCATCCGGTGTGCGGGGCGCAGCATGGCTGTGGAAAGAATAATTATTTTCATCTATCTTGAGGAGTGTTTAAATGAGCAACTATGACCCTAATAATTATAAAGTTGGTGACAGCGACATTCGCCCATGGGGCAAATGGGAGGTGGTCGGTTTTTATCAAAAAGACGGAGAAGACTATGTTGAAAAACACATCACCGTTACACCGACAGGTATTTTGTCGCTTCAGTCACACAAACTGCGCCGCGAGAAATGGACGGTTCTAAAAGGCAAGTTGCGGGTTACCCTGAATGACAATATCATTGATATGAGCGAAGGAGAGTCCATCGATATTCCAGCAAACGCCAAACATCGCATGGAGAACCCCTTTAATGAGGACGTAGTTGTGCATGAAATTCAAATGGGCGAATGCAAAGAAAGCGATATTATCCGTTACGAAGATGCCTACGGAAGAAGTTAAAGCTGGAACGGAATTTGTGATTTTTCGATTGCATCCATTTTTGCAGTTACAACGGTTAATTCATTTTGTAGCGCGGCAATCTCTTCGTTAGAATCGGCCAAGCTGATGGCTTGTGTGATGCCTGTAATTTGTGTCTCCCACGC
>QKJH01000014.1 GCA_003250865.1 Alphaproteobacteria bacterium
CCCACCCGCTTCCAAAAAAGCCTATATTTCCATTACCCACCTTTGGGAGCGACCCTAAAGCCTTTAATGCACTATTCTCTTTATTCTTATCCATTTTTAACCCCGTCCAGATAATCTGCCCATTCCTGCATCATCTTGATGCGTTCGTCCATAAACTCGGCTCTATCATACGCCGCATCGACTTTATTCGCTTTGGCGTGGGCAAGCTGTAAATCGACAACCTCATGCCGATAGCCCAGCTTTTCCTTTATCGTGGACATTGCCAAAGCCCTGAATCCATGCCCCGTCATTTGTCCCCTATAGCCAAGCCGTTTAATCGCCCCCAGTATCGTTGCGTTACTCATGGGCTTCTTGGGGCTTACTTGGCTAGGAAAGACATAAGGCGTGTTTAGAACGTCCGTTTCTTCTTTTTGCTGTTTCAGTATCTCAATAACCTGTTTGGATAACGGCACGGCGTGAGGACGGCGCATCTTCATACGCTCGGCAGGAATAAGCCACTGTTTCTTTTTAAAGTCGATTTCTTCCCATGTGGCATTGATTAACTCACCCGTACGGACAAAGGTTAGCATTAGCATCTTTGTTGCCCGTATGGTTTGCGGATATAGCCTTGCTGTGTTCTTTTCCAGCTTATCCAAAAAAACGGGGATTTCTTTGTAATCAAACGCCGCATAATGCCCACGCTTGAAGGCTTCCAATGTCCCTTTTAAGTCAATAGCCACATTTCTATCGGCTCGTCCTGTTCCGATACCATAGGCAAAGACATTTTCACATACTCCTCTGGCACGGCGAGCCAATTCATGCGCTCCACGCTTCTCTATTTTGTGAATAGCACGCAATAAGCACGGGGCAGATATATCCCGAACGGGCATATTACCGATTTCGGGGAAAATGTCTTTTTCCAAACGGGTCATAATATCTTGGGCATGACGGGACGTCCATCGGGCAAGGTTCTTGTTATGCCATTCCCTTGCCAAAGGCTCGAACGTGTTTTCGGCATTCAATAGGGCAAGGTGTTTTTGTTCCTGCTTATGGGATACGGGGTCAATATTCTGTTCCAATAGTTTTCGACTTATATCCCGCTTTTCACGAGCTTCGGCCAAAGTAACTTCGGGATAAACCCCGTATGCGATTCTCTTTTCTTTCTTATTAAATCGATATTTATGCCGCCAATATTTTGAGCCGTTGGGCATTATTTCAAGGTATAAACCCTTTTCATCGGCCAGTTTATAGGACTTTTCCTTGGGTTTAGCGTTCTTACATTTTATGTCATTCAAAGCCATTTGGGGGCATCTTTCTGGGGGCATATTGTTTTATGCCACCTATTGTGCCCCCAAATTATTTATCATGTCAACAAACTTTAAAAGACACAGAAAAACAATAAAGGACTTTAAACCTTTATTTATCAGTGTTATTTTGTACTTTAGGGGAGTTTGAAAAACTTCGGAAAACCATGCTATGGCGGAGAAGGAGGGATTTGAACCCCCGATACCCTTACGAGTATACCGCATTTCGAGTGCGGCGCATTCAGCCTCTCTGCCACTTCTCCATCAATAAGTTTACGATATATAGCCAATCTGCCGCACGGATGCAATCATTTATTTCATTAAAACAAGGCTAAGCCCCATCATTGCCATCCCAATGACCATACCGTACACGGTTTCATGTCCCTTGGCGTAGCGTTTGGCCGTGGGAAGCAGCTCATCCAGCGACAGATAGACCATCGCACCGGCAATAAAGCCAAAAACGCCGCCGAATACGGAAGGCACCAGATAGCCGTGCAAGACGACATAGCCGATAAACGCTCCAACAGGCTCGGCAAGGGCTGAAAGTAGGCACGCAAGAAATGCTTTTTTGCGGCTTTGCGTGGCGTAATAGACCGGAATGGCAATAGATACCCCTTCGGGAATGTTATGCACACCAATAGCCACCGCCAAAGAAGCCCCTACTGCCGGATTATCCAGCGTGGCAAAAAACGTAGCCAGACCTTCGGGAAAATTATGGGCTGTAATGGCCATCGCCGCCATAGCACCGACTCGTGCCACCTTTTTGCGATCAACTGTAAAGCTGTCCTCCAGCTTTTCATGTGGATTAGGGATTAACCTATCAAGCAGAACCAGAGCCATCACCCCCGTAAAAAAAGCCAGTGTGGCAGCCATATAACCGGTACTTTCACCATAGGCTATTGAAAAAGAGTGGCGTGCCTTGTCAAAAATTTCAACAAAGGATACATAGACCATTGCTCCCGCGGCAAATGACAAGCCAAAAGCCAATAAACGGGGGTTGGCCAAAGCATCTTTCCGCCATACGGCCACTCCTCCAAGCAATGTCGACAATGCAGCAAGAAGGCAGACAGCAAAAGAGAGTAAAACAGGATTCATGACATTTTCCGATATAAAAACGGTTCTGATGGCACTATATCGGGGGAACATTAATTTTTTGTTCCCCCTGTTCACTTTTTTCATTACTCTATGGAAGATTTTACATTCTTTTTATCGGGGATTACCATGTTGTCCTACCAACATCTTTACCACGCAGGTTGCGCTGCTGATGTCCACAAACATGCGGCTTTGGCCGCTCTTCTGAGCCACATGACACGCAAGGACAAAGCCCTCACCTATATGGAGACCCACGCTGCACGTGGGCTGTATAATCTATCCGATGCCGCTTCTCTAAAGACCGGCGAAGCCGATAGCGGTATCAACCGCCTTTCAGCAGCAGATTTAGAACGCCTAAACCCTGATTTTAAAGAAGCCCTACAACACGTACGCCACACATACACCCCTCAGCATTATCCGGGCTCTCCTTTCATTGCCCGGCATTTTCTTAGAGATCATGACAGCATTCATTTGTGTGAACTTCATCCACAGGAATTTGCCGCACTTAAAACGGTTATGACCTCCAAAAACATTTTTTTGCACCACAAAGACGGTTATGAAACCGTCCTTTCGCTCTCCCCTCCCACCCCGAGGCGCGGAGTTGTCCTGATAGATCCCAGCTATGAAATCAAAGACGAGTACAATCAGATTCCCGCTTTCTTTTCAAAACTTCTCTCGCTTTGGCCGGAAGCATCGGTGATGCTGTGGTATCCTATTTTATCCGAAAACCGCCACAAACCAATGATGGACACACTAAAATCACAGTGTGGCAACCTAAGACAATGGCACGATGAGGTGATATTTGAAAACAACAAAGGCATGGAGGGAAGCGGCCTATTCGCCGTTAACATGCCCTATGGCTTAACTTTTCCTGATTTTAAGGCGGTGCTTGAAATTACTGAACCGTCCTAAGTTGAATAAGTTCGACCAACTTTTCAACGGAAAACGGCTTCATAATATAGTCTTTGATACCTGCGGACTGAACCAGTTCGGCATCTATCCTTCGGTTACCGTGTAATATCAGACACAAGGGCACATCCTGTGTTCGTTTGATACGGCGTATTTGATATATGACTTCGGGGGCGCTGGGTTGTTCAATATCCCAATCTACAAAAATAATGTCGGGACGCAAACGGCGGGACTGGCGGATGCCTTCTTTACCCGATGAAGCAACAACAACATCAAACACCCCATAACGTCGAATTTCTTCCAGAAAAAAACTGTTATCCTCCAAATCATGGCTAATCAGAAGGATTGTCTTTTTGGATATGACGGTTTTTTCTTCTTTAGACCATCTTTTTAAAAAGGACATTGCCGTCTCCCTTTTTTGGCATTTTTATTATCATGACATATAAAGATGACGTTTTTGCGGAGGCTTTATGGCAAAAATATGAATTTATCAAGCATTACAGGAGCCCCCTGTCTGTCGTGATACTTGAATTTGTCCATACGTTAGTTATACTGCTGTTAGCCGTTGCCTCTTACAAAGAAAAAATCCCATGTCCCAAACACTTCAGTTAGAAATACTTGCCGACAATATTGTAGACATAGCCGGAAAAGCCGGTGATATTATCATGCGCTATTTCAAGACCGATTTGGACATTGAAAAAAAGACCGATACAACACATGAACAGGATTACACCAGCCCTGTAACCATCGCGGATCAGCAGGCCGAGCGCTATATCATTGGCCGTCTGGAAGAACTGACTCCCGATATTCCGATTATCGGTGAAGAATCCGTTTCTGAAGGTTGCATTCCCGAAATACCGGGCTCATATTTCTGGCTGGTCGACCCGCTGGACGGCACCAAAGAGTTTCTAACACAATCAGGGGAATTCACCGTTAATATTGCCCTGATTGAAGATGGAAAGCCTGTTTTAGGTGTGGTTTACGCACCAGCATTGGGAGAAACCTATGTAGGATATGGCGAGACGGCCTTTCTTATAAAAAGTGACCAGCGACACCTCATCAAAGTGCGCCCTTTTCCGGACATTGGTATTACGGTCGTGGCCAGCAAACGACATGGCAGCATCGAAGAAATGGAAAACTTCTTGGCTGGAATGAAAGTATCCAACTACACGACACGCGGCAGTTCATTGAAATTCTGCCTGCTTGCCAATGGCGTTGCGGATATTTACCCGCGTTTTGGCCCAACTTATGAATGGGATACCGCTGCAGGCGATGCTGTATTGCGTGCTGCAGGCGGTATGACCTACTCCCGAGATGGTAAAATTTTCCAATATCGTAAAAAAGATTTTTGGAACAGGGAATTTGTCGCTTCCTCAAAACCTTTTAAATTGTAATATAGACCTATATGGTTTCCTGTACGGCCTCAATACCCTGATTAAGCCAATTATGCGATTGACGCAGTTCTTTGCGCACGGATTGCAACATCTGAATAACGCTGTCATTAATCTCGGCATCTAATCCCATATTGCGCGGCTCACAAAACAAAAACATGGACTGAACATGGGAAAGTTGTATCAGACAACGGTCAATGGACAGCTTTGTTTGTACAAGTGCGTTAAAGCTTTGAGTCATTCTATACTCCTTTTGATTTATGAAATGGTCAAGCACAACGCCACTATAGCTTGCCATAATGCGATTCGTCAATATAAAAAGGTTATTATTGTATTCTTCTCTTGAATTTTTATACATTACTGTGATAATTTAATAACAATTCTTATAT
>QKJH01000216.1 GCA_003250865.1 Alphaproteobacteria bacterium
GGGTAATTTTTTCCTCGATGATGTTCAAGAGATAAATCGAAAAGGCAATAGCAACAAGTGCGATAATGGTTTTGCAAGTACGCCATAAGCCTTTTTTATCGTGTGCATCGCGGTGTTGCCACAGCCATGTTCCAAAGGCAATGGCCAAACAGCCGGTCAGCGCCAGAACAACACCGGTGTCACCGCTGGCACGTGATAATACCCAGATTAACCAGATGGCGGCACCGAACATCGGAAAGGCCAGAAATTGCTTGAACCGTTCCATCCATGCGCCGGGTTTGGGAAGAAAGCGTAACAGGGACGGAAAAACTGCCAATAAAAGATAGGGAAGAGCCAATCCCAATCCCAGAACTTCCAGAACCAGAAGGGAGATATGCCACGGTTGCGTCAAAGCATAAAAAATGGCTGCTCCCATAAAGGGGGCGGTGCATGGGGTGGCAACGAGCGTGGCAAGTGCCCCTGTGAAAAAGTCACCGACATGTCCCTGTTTGGCGGTCAGATTTTGGCCAATTCCCATCAAGGAGGCACCGACAGTCAATACGCCCGAAAGCATTAATCCGATGATGAACAAGACATAGACCATCAACAGGACAAAGGCCGGATTTTGTAGCTGGCCACCCCAACCGATGGCATTGCCGCCGGATTGCAACAGGATAAGAACGCTGCCCAGCACGGCAAAACTGACTAGAATGCCCAGCGTATAGGACAAGCCGCCCATAAAAATTTCAAACCGGTCGGTTTTGTGGGACTTTTGTACGAGGGAAAGTGCCTTCATCGACAAAATCGGGAAAACACACGGCATCAGGTTAAGCGCCAGACCGCCCAAAAAGGCAAACAGAATAGCCCCCCACAGGGTCAGTGCAGATTCAATCGGCATTGCCTCTGGCTCTTGTTGCACTTGTTCTGGCAATGGTTCTTCTGCTTCTTGTGTTTGTGTTTTAGCACTGTAAAGCGGGTTAGTTAATGTAACATCGTAGGCAAGCGGTTGTCCGCCGGCATGGAACGTTAAAATGCCGGCCAGCTCGGGCATGTTTTCGGTTATGCCGTTGGTGGTGTCAGTTTCTACTATAACAGTGTGGGTATTTTCAAAGCTGAAATCCTGCGATAGAGCATGTTTGACAAATCCCCATGTGCGCGGGAAAAAATAGACATCGGTAACTTTATCCGCATCGGGCAGAGGGACGGATTCATCAAAGGCAAATTTCAGACGGATACGGTTTTCGGATGGCCATTCGATTGTTGATTGTGTCGTGTCCAATGTAACAACCGGAGGGATGGTTGCCCGCGTATCGGCAAATTTCTGATAATCCGGTGACGGTTCCGGAATGGTGTCGGAAACTTTTACGGTTAAAGGCAGGTTTTTAGCTTGTTCAGGAATACAGATTTCATCGCAGGCCAGCCATGTGGCATCGGCCGCAATGCGAATGGTTTGTCCCGGCTTTAGATTAGGGGATGGGGTGATTTTTGTCATCAGAACCACTTCATCGGAATAGCCGTAATTAATAACGGGACCAAGCGGTTCCAGATGAGGTGTGGGCCAGAGGATTTCACCGGCTGTAAACCCGGGAGGCAGCATCCAGCGGATTTCGGTTTTAAGGCCTGAGTCACCCGGGTTTTCCCAATAGGTATGCCAATCGGGAATAATTTTTTGGTGCAAAGCTACCCAGAACGGTTCCCCGGGTTCAATGGTGGAAAACTCGGAAATCAGTTTTACGCGGACTTTGGGTTCTTGAAATTCCGATTTTGGCTGGGCAAAACTTTGGGAGGCGCAAAGCAAAAGGGATGCAATCAACACAAGCAAAGGGAAGAATTTTTTCATGGGCGGCTCTCTGTTAATCAATCGTTTGTCGGTAGTGATATAGTGCGGTTATCTTCTATAAAAAGAGATGGTAACGCGGTTTTTCTACGGTTTCCCGATTTATTTGCGTAAGCGGCTAAGTTCGGGAGAATAAAAATCAGGTACAGAGAAAACGGGAATATTCATGATGCGCATTACGCCATCCCTGTAGGATGCCGGCATATAAATTGGCATATTCACCGCTTTTTTCTGTTGATCCTGAAGTTTGTTGAATTCTTTTACCAGATTGGCAAGCCTGTCAGGAGGCAGGTTATTGTTCTTGTATAGCTGGCGGACAAGCTTCTCAAACCCGACAATGGCGATAATGTAATCGCCGCCCGCATGGCTGGCGGTTGTACCGTTGCCGGCAACACGCAAATCATCCCAGAATAAAATAATATTGGATACCCGGTAGCGGTTTGTCTTTTCATCATATTGGGAGCGATAGGACAAGCGTTTTATAGGTGAAGAAAAGGGCGGGTTAAAGGCTTGAGGAATTTCGACTTTTTCTGCCGATACGTTGATATTGCCGCCTTCTTCGTCCTGCGAAAGGCGGGAGGGGCCGTCATAGGACAGATATAGCGTGTCAATGCCCAGCGTTTTGAAATGTTGTCCCGGATTGCGGATATTGCCGGTATACAAACCGATTTTCTGTCCCTTGATGTCAAACACCATGTGGTTAAGGTTGGCAAGACGCAAAAAGCCCGTGGCATCCGCAAAATAAAGTTTCTTCGATGGCGTTGCCGTCGTCAGTTTTTCCTGCCTGATGGTGACGATATGGGTGCCTTGAAGGTGAACGGTAAACGATGTCGGATGGGTAATACGCCATTCCAGCTTAACCCTGTCACCTTTCCACAATAATGTGTCACTGCTCCATAATTCGGGCTTGTTGATGATGATGGTTGTGTGAAAAGGAAAGCCGGTTGTTTGGGTTCTTGACGATTTAAACGTCATATTCTCCAAATTCAGGTGGGTTACAATCGGCGTCAGAAAAAAGCTGTAGAGTGTAAATATTGATATTATCAATACACCCAGAACTGCCGCTATGATTTTTACCCATAATTTCATTTTTTACTTATCTCAAATCTCAAACGATTTTACTTTTACTTTTATAATGCATTCCACTCAATTGTTGGAATTTTAAAAATAGGAAACGGCCCGATGGTCAACATATCGCTATCATTGATAACAATAGGTGCAACCAGCGGCTGATTGACCTGTGGTGTTTTCCCTCCGTTCAGCATCGTAATGAAGCTTTTCACCAGACCGGCCATCTGCTCATTGATTATTTTCTCTTCTTGCAGTTGTGTCAAGAGTTCGATAACTCCAAGAACCGATATTGTTCCGTTAAAGCGCGGTTGAAATGCCGTTGATAAGGTGAGATCACCGTTACTCTCCACTTTGATGCTTCCCCGCTCAAGTAACAGGCGGTTGAGTCTTACCGTGCCGTTATGGTCTCGCCATCGTTTCAGCTCGGCATAGGATGAAATCGGTTTGTAAAGCGGCGGTGTGACGGTCAGGTCAATCAAAAAATGGTCAAGAGCGGCGCTGTCGGTTGTTTTTTCGAATGCCATGTCATCAATGGCCAGCGAAATATCCTGCGTGCGGGCACCGGTATTATACGCGTGGGAAAGCCGTAGTTTACCAAATGCCATGGTGAGTTCATGTGTATCGCCGGCAGCGTTAAAATGGTTGGTTTGGGGGGCTATAACCTCAAGGGCATTCATGTTCAAGGGATTAACGCGGATTTGGAATAATGGAAACGACCATGTGCCATAGCGTGATTGTGTCATGTTCATGTTATGGACGTTGACGCTAACAGTTCCGGGAAAACCGGAGACGGTTAGGGAGTCATAGGTCAATGAAGCCTGTTTCACGGCCATATTGGCTTGCCATTGGTGTATGACTGTTTCAAAGCTTCGTGCCAGCCAATACCAATAACCGGTATAGAGTGCGATGGCCAGACATAGCGCAACAGCCAAAAACTTGAACGGTTTTACAGGGTTCGCTTTAATCGGCATCATCGCTTCCTTCGCTAAGGGGGGCGGGTATTTTCAGGTATTTTTTCTCTCTCTCCGATAGGGTGGCAATGGCTTGTTCGCTCCAATAATCAGAACGCTCCTCAATCAGGTGTTGCATGGTTACCAGTGCCTCGGTTCCGGGTACACCGGGAGGGATGGGAGGCATAAACTCAATCGTAATAATGCCGCCCGTTTTAAAGAAACTTTTTTTCGGCCAAAAAGCCCCGGAGTTAAGCGCGGTGGGGATAATCGGCACCTGAAGCATGTCATAAAGTCTTATGGCACCGTATTTGTACGACATTCTGCGCCGTACGGAAACCCGTGTCCCTTGCGGAAAGATGATAATGGGGCGGCCTTGTTCTTTTACCGTATTAGCCGTTTTTTCCATCAGTTTCAGTGCGTTGACACCGCGGCCGCGGTCAATGGCAATCATATCCAGCTTTTTAAAGAACCACCCCAGAAACGGAATGGAAAGAAGCTCTTTTTTCAATACAATCGCCGGATCATTGAATAGGCGATGTAGTTTGATGGTTTCCCATGCCGATTGGTGTTTTGCCGCAACGATGAAACAGCCGGATTTTGGCAGGTTTTCTATTCCTTTGATTTCATAGGTCAGTCCAAGGATATGCCGTTCAACCTGATAGGTAATCCAGTTCCATAAATGGGCGGTTTTAAGCGCATAGCGTCGGGGAAGAAAACAGGTCCAGCATAATAGAAAAGCCAACAGACCGGTTGAGCCGTAAAAGGCAATATTGAAAAGAATGGAACGGAGTATCAATTTCATCGTTTAAGTGTCCTGATAATTTGGGATGGCAGGTAGGCCAATATGAATTTATTGTATTCGCGCGTTATCATGAAAAAGTTTTCGGGAATGCGCCACCAATCGAGAGTGCGGATTTCAGGTGTGGCTATCGGGTGCGGAATAATGGCAATATCCGGAGCACTGATGGAGAAATTGAGCAAGGTACGCGGCATGTGGTAATCGGAAGTCACCAATCGAATAGTCTGATACCCTTTTTCTTTAATCCAGCGTGATGTCTCGATAGCATTGCCGGCTGTGTTGCCTGCCTCATAACCCAGAATAACACAACATTGCAGGTGTTGATGTTCTTTTTTCCACAGGTTAATCAGCTCGGACAGTTTGACATCCGGATGAACGCCCGAGACAAACAACAGCGGCGCAGCGCCTTTTT
>QKJH01000002.1 GCA_003250865.1 Alphaproteobacteria bacterium
TACACTCCCTTATATAGATATAATGTTTTCCCCCACAAAACAAAGGTCTAAGTCTTACGACTCATCCATATTTTTATTGTAGCACTGCAAAAGTTAATTTATCTCAAATTTTATACATAATATAATATTCTATTTATCGTTATTATTCAATGTGTTAAAGTGGCTAAAAATGGTCCTGTTTTGTTGCGATATTATCGAAAATATATTTACCATATCGTAATATTTATCGGATAACCTATAGCTAAGAATAACACAAGCAGGAGTCGAAAATGTGGCAACGACTGGAAATCTGGGGATACGTTATAAGGGATGAAATCCGTTCGCGGATTAACCTTATCGGTAAACGTTTCCGTTTGGGTGACCTGTTGGTTGTTGCCGGTATCATTTCACGTGACCAACTGCGCGATGCCTTGAAAAATCAGAAATTGACGGGATTGAAACTGGGGGATCAGCTGATTGCCGATGGCGCGATTTCCCGCTATATTCTGAAACGCTTTCTGTTTAAACAGTGGATGCACCGCGTATCTTGCGCTACTGCCGGTGTTATTTTGGGTGCTTTTTCAGTTTTACTGCCTCCGCAAGTTTCACAAGCCGGCAGCTTGGATAATACGGCCGCCATTATTACGGCAAAGGCCGATATTACCGGTATTGACAACCTTAAAGAAAAGGACAATGCCAAACCCAACAAGCTGCGTTTGTTCAGCTATAGCTCGCAGCGCTACAATGATTTGTCGGCCTTTACCAAATGGAATGACATGCTGTCCCGTTTGAAAAAACAAGCCGATAAACCATCCAACGCGGCCATGATGAAGCAGTGGCAGGACGAGTTGAACAGCTATATGGATTATGATTTCAAAGGTAAAGTCGAAGCTGTTAACCGCTATGTTAATGAAGTGAAATACCACCCGGATAAAAAAGTCTGGGGCAAAACGGATTTCTGGGCAACTCCGTTCGAATTCTTTAAAAATGGTGGTGATTGTGAAGATTATGCCATTACCAAAATGATGTCGCTCAAAGCTCTTGGAGTTGATGAAAAGAATATGCGTATTACCATCGTCCATGACATGGAAAAGAATATCCCGCATGCTGTACTGGTTGTTTATGATGATAATGGTGAAGCCTATATTCTGGACAATCAATCGGAAACAGTCGAAGAAGATACGCTTATCAGTCACTATAAACCGATATTCTCCATCTCGCAAAATTCGTGGTGGCGTTACAATTCATAGAATTTCATTGTTGAAACCTCTTGTAACTAAAAAGCTCCCTTTTCGGGAGCTTCTTTTAGTGTAGATGCGGAGCATAAGATGCTTCGCTATGATGTTCCTGTTTTTGTTTTGCAGGCTGTTTATGCGTCAGGAAAAATATTGCTGAAAGCAGGCAGTCACGCAGATTGCCATGTTTAAGGTTCTCTTTGGTCTGACGCAGGGAAGGCGGCATGGTCGTAATTTCCGGTGAATTCAACAGCATCAGTGTGGCCATTTGCGCTTTTTCACTCGGATATTTATTTTCATCTGTTTCATTGTTCAGCGTGTTTATGGCATTATAGATGACTCCCCGGTATAAATCGACATAACCGGCAATGTCGTCACCGCATTCGTACATTTTTTGCATGGTGTTGTTTTTGTCCAGATTTTCTTTTACCAATTCACGAAAACGATCCCGAAAATGGTATTTTTGAAAACGTCCGGAGTCCACAAGAATATTGTTTGTTGAAGAAAATGGCGCTGTGAAATAGTTTTGTGCCACCATCATTCCATAAACGGAACGTCCGAATGTGTTCTTTTTAATATTCGATGTCGGTGCCGACGATGCCATGGGGGTATCTCCCTTTTGCAGTCACAACTTTATGTCATTATGCTATTTTTTTTATTTTTGTCAAATCTTTGGCGTATTAGAGTTTTCAGGATGAAGATTCCTGTTAACTTTAAGTGTTATTTGATGGTTTGTCTGCTGATGTGTTTTAAGCAACTGCGCATAAAAAATCGATTGAAAATCCATGGACACGATGTCGTGCAGCGTTTGCTTAAATGACGGCTCATTGATGGGGCGTGACGGGTTGTTTTTTTCCATCAGAGCGGTAACGATGTCTTTTTCATCCTCGGACATATCCGGATGGATGCGTAAAATGGTTTTCGTCGCATCATAGATGGTTTTACGATAGGCCGTCAGATGCTTAGTATGGGGGATGACTTTTTCGGTGCAATCTTTACAGTTTTCATAGTAGTCATGTGCCACAAGTTGAACGTAGTCACTCTTGTAGGGGGAATTATCGAAAAAATGCAATTGCAGCTTGATAAAGTTACGGGCGGCTTCACCGAAAGATATTGTTTCTTGTTTTTTATTCTTTTGTTTACTTTCAATCATAACACATCTCCATTCGCATTTTTTCCTACTTGCTGTAGGTGCAATTGAACAGATTATACAGAATTATGTAGTTATGTCAATTATAATCAGGCGGCGGCTCTTTTTTTCGAACGCCATTGGCTGGTTTTGGCACGGATTGAAAAATTGTCAAACAGGGAATCCAACGTATCAAGGAACTCAAAATCGCTGAACAATTCGGCGATTTGCAAATCGCTTGGTTCATCGGGCATGGGGTTATTGGGGTTTTTCTCGTATTGCTGCAGGACATAGGTTTTAACGCCTTTATCGTGCAGGGTATATGCCATGTCCAGAATGTCCTGACGGTTCAGAATACGCGGGTCAACCGTGGTACGGATTTCGTAAGAAACGCCGCTGTTAATCAGCATATCCATTGATTCTTCGGCCGGTTTTGCACTGGAGGTCAATCCCGTTACTTTGTCGTAAAAGGCAAAGCTGTGTTTCATGTCAAAGCCAACCCAGTCAACCAGAGGCAGGATTTCTTTCATGCGGTGAACGTTAGCACCGCCTGTGTGGATGCCGACATCATAACCAAGTGCTTTGACCTGTTTAATAGATTCGGCCAGATTTTTCTGCATGATGGGGTCGCCGCCGCTGAATACCACGCCGGTCAGTTTGCCTTTACGCCGCTCAAGCAGTTGCATGATGTTGTCCCATGATACGGAACCTTTGGTAAACGGACGTAGTTCGTTATTGTGGCAAAAGCTACAGTTCCATGCACAGCCTTGTGTAAACACGATGGCAGCAACATGGTCGGGATAGTCAATCATGGAAAAAGGCGTAAAACCGCCAACTTCAATCGGCATTGCCATGCTCCCGGGTTAAAAGTGGAAAAACACCAAGCTTACCTTTAAAAACAGGAGGGAAGGAGTAAACTTGGTGCTTTTCATGTTATTTAGCGGTTGTACCATTAAATAACGGGGTTGCTCTTTTTTTAATCCGCTTTAAGCGTCGCATTTTTCGCGCGCAACGGACTCTTCAAAGTGAACACGGTCAGCCTGTTCCTGTTTCTTGCCGATATTAAATTGGCTGACAGGACGGTGGTAACCCATAACGCGTGTCCAGACTTCGCATTCCTGACGTTCTTCATCAGACAGTTCGCTCATGTCGATATTGTCCATGATATGGTCACAGGCTTTGCATTCTTCGAAATGGACGCGATCGGCTTGTTCCTGCTTCTTGCCAATGTTGAATTGGCTGACAGGACGGTGATAGCCCATCACGCGTGTCCAGACTTCGCATTCCTGACGTTCGTTGTCATTGAGTGATACATCGGCCAAATCTTCTTCTTTGATGGATCCATCCAGAGGTGCCAGATTAGTGGTTGATGCAATCCGTTTTGCCATTTCGCTTTGTTTTTTGGCTTCAAGCAATTCGGCATCACATTTCGGACAGAATTTGTGTTCACCATTCAAATAGCCGTGTGTCGGACAGGTCGAGAAGGTCGGTGTCACGGTCAGATACGGCAATTTGTAATTGCTCAGTGCATTTTTAACCAGTTGACGGCATGCCTCGGACGAAGAAACGCGTTCGGACATGTACAGGTGAAGCACTGTACCGCCCGTATATTTGCGTTGCAAATCATCCTGCATATCCAACGCTTCGAACGGGTCTTGTGTAAAGTTGACCGGAAGTTGGGAAGAGTTGGTGTAGTACGGGGATTCTTTTGTACCGGCCTGAATGATGTCCGGATAGCGTTTCTGATCTTCCTTGGCAAAGCGGTATGTCGTGCCTTCGGCCGGTGTGGCTTCCAGATTGTACAGGTGACCGGTTTCTTCTTGGAACTGTACCATGCGGGCACGGATATGATCCAAAAAGTCATTGGCCATCTTGTTGCCTTCGGTTTTAGAAATATCCGTCGCATCATTGGTAAAGTTGCGGATCATCTCATTAACACCGTTTACACCGATGGTCGAGAAGTGGTTGCGGTACGTACCCAAGTAGCGTTTGGAATAAGGGAACAATCCCTGATCCATCAACTGTTGACAGGTTTTGCGCTTGATTTCCAAGCTATTACGGGCGCGTTCCAGCAAATCATCCAGACGGGCAATCAATCCGGTCCAGTTGCCTTTGAAATTGTATCCCAGACGGGCACAGTTGATGGTTACAACACCAACAGAACCGGTTTGCTCGGCCGAACCGAACAGGCCGCCGCCGCGTGCCAGCAATTCGCGCAAGTCGAGTTGCAAACGGCAGCACATGGAGCGTACCATACCCGGATCAAGGTCGGAGTTGATGAAGTTCTGGAAGTACGGCAAACCGTATTTAGCTGTCATTTCAAACAGCTCATCAGTGTTTTCACCATGCCAGTCGAAATCTTTGGTGATGTTATAGGTCGGAATGGGGAAGGTGAATACACGGCCTTTGGCATCACCTTCGGTCATAACACGCATATAGGCTTTGTTAATCAGTGCCATTTCCGCGATACAATCACCATAGGTAAAGTCAACTTCTTCACCGCCGATAATCGGGTGTTTGTCTTTTAAATCTTCAGGGCAGACCCAATCCAGTGTGATGTTGGTGAATGGTGCTTGCGAGCCCCAGCGTGAAGGTACATTACAGTTATAGACGAAACCTTGCAGAGCTTGGTGTACTTCTTCATAGTTGAGTTTATCGATTTTGATGT
>QKJH01000010.1 GCA_003250865.1 Alphaproteobacteria bacterium
GTAGCCCCCAAAGGATCAACCGAAGAAATCAAAGCGCCATCAGGGGATAGGGATAGCCCTCCCATTACGCCTCCTGCACCATGGGAGTTCATGGACACACTTATCGGCGCAAAATAATCCGCAAGTCCGGCCAGCTGTTCGTCAGAGGCCGCACCCAAAAGCCACATCAAAAGGAAAAACGCCATCATGGCTGTCACAAAGTCGGCATAGGCCACTTTCCACGCGCCACCATGGTGGCCACCGCCCTCGACTTTCTTAATCTTTTTGATAATAATGGGACGCTCGTCCGCCATGGGTATTCCCGCCTTTATTCTTTATCAATCTTTATAAACCACAATAGCAACGCGGTTCTAAAAAACATCTTAATGAAAGCGCATCCATGAAAGAAAAATCATTTTTTTCGAACAGTCCCGAGGGTAGACACCGCATCGTTTATTATGATTACGGCAAGAAAGGCGACAAAACCATTCTTTGCATCCATGGTTTGGCGCGTTTTGGACGGGATTTTGAATTTCTGGCAATGGACTTGGTCAAGCACGGCTACAGAGTGCTGGCTCCCGATATTGTGGGACGCGGAAAAAGCGACCGTTTTGACGATTACCGCCACTATACCTATGACCAATATATAGATGACATGTGGGCATTACTAGACGAAGAGGGAATTGAAAAGCTTGATTGCTGGCTGGGCACCTCGATGGGCGGCGTGATGGGGATTCTGGCGGCAACACAACACCCCAAGCGAATAAAAAGCCTTATACTGAACGATATTGGGCCGCATGTTCCGACCGAAGCATTCGAGTATATTGAAAAGTTTCTGGCCGTTAATGAACCGAATGACAATTGGGACGAATTTTACGGTCTGTTTCAAAAGCGGCTGAAAACATTTGGCATCCGCACGGATGAGGTGATGCGTTTTCTGGCTGAAATATCCGCCTACACTTTTCCCGATGGGCGCGTTGGGCTTAATTATGATGCCAATATCGTCCACGGCATGTTTTATACCTATGATTTGCGCAAACAAGCAGGCAAAAAGGATGATTTGTGGGAAGAATGGCAACAGGTACAATGTCCGGTTTTTGTTATCCGCGCAGCAGAAAGTTTTTTCTTTGAAGTTGACACGCTCATGCGTATGAAAAACGACAACCTGGCAATGGACAGTGTTATTATTGCTGATTGCGGCCACGCGCCAGCCCTTGCCTCGGACGAGCAAATTGTGCCGATACGGGACTGGCTCTTGAAACATGTCTAGTTTTGCTTGCATCGTTTTTCAAACATACTATAAATGTACAGTATTGCCACTGACGGTTTATTTCAAAAAAAACGTAAGGTATTCTCATCGTGAATAAAAAACTTCTTTCTACGCTTTCCCTCTGTTCAATATGTTTTTCCACCGCAGCTTTTGCACAGGAAAACAATGACTATTTCATTACAAAACTTGATACGGTAACGGTTGTCGCAACCAAATCGGCACAATCCACCTTTACCGTCCCGGGCATGGTTGATGTGATTGACATGGTAGGCGACGCATCAACCGCCGGCGCAACCACGATGAGCGATGTTTTTATCAATACCCCTTCCGTTCAAATGACAGGAACCTCACGTCGTAACGGCCAAATTCCAACCATCCGCGGATTGAGCCCTGACTCGGTTCTCCTTTTAGTGGACGGTGTACGCCAAAATTTCGAAGCACACCATGACGGTCGCATTTTTGTCGAACCGTCCCTTCTTAAACAGGTTGAAGTTGTTCGTGGCCCGGCATCCTCTCTATATGGTAGCGGCGCAATGGGCGGCGTTCTGGCTTTTGATACAGTAAGGGCAGGGGATATGCTTTCCTCCGGTGAAACGTTGGGCGGCGATATTTCGGTCGGGTTTGACTCGGTCAATACAAGCTGGACGGAAACCGTCAAATCCTATGGACGATATGGCGACATTGATATTTTGGGAGCCGTAACCAAAGCGGATTCCGGCAATGTCTCTTTAAGTGACGGCACAGATTTACATGCGGATGATGACCTGCTCAGCGGTGTCATTAATGCCGACTGGTTTGCCAACGAATACAGCACGGTTTCTTTCGGTTATAACGGTTACTATATGAAGTCCGAAGAACCGAACAACCCGCAGTTGGGCATGACCGACCCAAATGGCGGTACGGATTTTGTTGATAAAATCGTGCAAAACCATTCAACCCATGCCAAATATAACTATAAGAATGATGACCATGCATTCCTGAACAACTTTTCGGCGCAACTCTATTTCAACAACACACAAGTAAACGAAACCGTTCTGGCAACAACCGCCCTGAATAGCACAGGTGACAGGCTGGAGCGCCAGTTGAACACGCTCGGTTTTAATCTGGATAACCAGACAATGTTTAACAATACCGGTTTTGGTAACCATACACTCAGCTATGGCGTTGAGTATTTCAACGACAACCAGCACGGACGCGACACGGGTGAGACGAATGGCGAAAATGGTGGCGTTCCGGATGCCGGAGCCGACACGTTCGGCACTTATCTGCAAAATGAGATAGCTTTTACCGATTTAGGTGAATTGCCCGGTACCCTGACCGTTATTCCCGGCGTACGATACGACTCCTATTCCTCGGACGATGAACTGGGTAACTCGCAAAACGAAAACCGCCTGTCGCCCAAGGTGGCCACATCCTATCGCCCCAATGACTGGCTAATGATATTCAGTAGCTATGCCGAAGCGTTTCGTGCACCGAAACTGACAGAGCTGTATTCCTCTGGAACCCACTTTCCCATGGGGCCATTTACATTTAACAACTTTATCCCTAATCCTGACCTTAAACCTGAAAAATCCAAAACGGTTGAGATTGGCACAGGGCTGGAATTCAAAAACGTGATGGAACAGAACGACAAAATCCGTTTCAAGGGATCACGCTATTGGACGCATGCTGACGATTTTATTGATTTGGATGTCAACATGGGCGCGATGACCAGCCAATATTATAATGTCGAAAAAGCAAAGCTGGACGGCTATGATTTGGAACTTGGCTATGACGCTCCACGTTGGGCGGCTTCGGTTGCCTATTCCGTAGTGTCGGGCAACAATCAGGTTACAGGGGATTATCTGACCTCCATTACACCGGCAAGCGTTAACACAAATGTGGAAGTAAAGTTTCCTGAAAGTGGAGTCAAGGCCGGCTGGACAGGACATTTTGCCGAACACCATGACAAGGTCAACGTTGCCACCTATGAACGACGCGGCTTTGGCGTTCATGGCGTCTACGTATCATGGCAACCGCAACAGGCTGAAAACCTGACCGTTAATGCTGGTGTTGACAATATTTTTGACAAGAAATACGAAACCGTTTTTGCAGGTTCCGCAGAAGAGGGACGTAATTTCCGTGTCCATCTAAATTGGAAATTCTAGATGAAGGCAGAAGAAAAAGACTATCGAATGCTTTCCGCTGCTGTCAGTTCAACAGACAGTAAAAAACGGAAAGGTTTGACATTCTTTTTCTTTGTCACTTTGTCGTTTATCTTTCATATCGCGGTTATGGCTGCTGTTATATACGGCGTTAAAGGAGCAGGGGATTCCTCGCGTATCATTACGCTGTAAATCACCTTTGTTGAAGAAAGTATCACCAGCCCGACACCGTCGCCTTCAGAAAAACAACAGACAAAACCCGAGCCTGTTAAAAAGCAGGATAACAGTGAGATAAAGATGGCGATGAACGATATCTCCGCACCGGTACCGTCTCCTAAAACACCTCAATCCGACAAGAATAAAAAGAACGAAAAAGAATCAATGCCCATGCGAGGAACATCGCAATCCAGCGTCATTCCACTGATAAAAGACATTGAAAAGCGTATACAGGTTTCCCCTCAATACCCTAATCTTGCCATCCGCCGCGGGTACGAAGGAACGGTAATAATCCACGCTCTGGTCAATAGAAAAGGCAGTATAGACAGAATGAAAGTCGTGTCTTCATCGGGCTTTGACATACTGGATGAAGCAGCTACCAAAGCCGTGGGGCAGTGGGAGTTTGACATGCAAAGCCCGCTATACCCCAAAATATGGGTAGAAGTTCCCATCCGATTTGTCTTAAACGAGGCTAATAAATAAAGTTTTATTAAACTTTTGAATGGCATAATATAAAATGTAATTCAACTGTGTCTAAAATCACAACTTTTACGGAGTCTGCACGTGTCCAATGTTTATTACGAAACAGTTCAGCTGATTGAACGCCTCCACCGCCACTTTCTAGATGTTTTAAAGGTCGAGCTGGACAAAGCCGGCATTCAGGATATCAACAACGTTCAAGCCATGATTTTGTATAATATCGGCACCGATGACCTTACCGTCGGTGAATTGACCGTGCGGGGATATTATCTAGGCTCCAACGTATCCTATAACGTTAAAAAGATGCAGGAAAACGGCTATTTGATACAGGAACGCTCTAAACATGACCGTCGTTCCATTCGCGTTCGTCTGTCTGACAAAGGCGCAGATCTGCAAAAGCTGGTTAAAGATATGATTGATGCCCATGGTGCATCACTGGATAAATTCCATCTGGACGAAGCATCCCTGACCAATGTCAACGAGCGTTTACGCTTGCTTGAGCGCTTCTGGGCATCCCAAACCTCGATGTATACTCTATAAAGAGCAATGCCTCCGTCATCACGCCATGAACCGCCAAGGGAAATAATTTACGAGTTTATCCCTGTGGGCAATGTTGTACGGGTTAGCGCTATGGATACAAGGACGCTGACCGAGGTGGTTATTTCTGCGCCGCGCAACTACAGCAAAGAAACCATGCAGAATAGGGCAAAGGCAAAACTCTATTACGTCTTGCGCAAAAACGGTCACATTCAATAGTGGAAATTTATTAACACCAAAAAGAAAAAAAGTCTGGTATCAGCGATACCAGACCAACAACAGTTATAGAGGGTGTGTAACCATTTTATACTACCTTTTTCTACCAAATGCAAGAAC
>QKJH01000091.1 GCA_003250865.1 Alphaproteobacteria bacterium
CCGCAAGGGATTTGAGCTGAGTGAAAGCAATGTTGTCGATTTTTCCAAAGCCATTATGTATGACGCACAGCAGGTGCATGACATTGATTACGGTAATGATGCACAGGCGTTGAAAGAGACACGTAAAGGCTTTCTTGTTAATCAGGTTGGGCGTGCTGCCTTTGTAGCCGGCGGCAGTGTCGGTTTACCGGCCATGGCCGGCAAATTAAAAGAAATGTGGGGTAAAACCCTGGCGGAGCATGCTGGAATGGTGGCTCTTGTTACCGGCGTAAGTTTCGGTATCGGCGTTGTTCTGGATACGATTAAAAATGGTCAGAAAGCCGGCAATGTAAAAGATGCCATCAAAGAAACAGCAAAACAATATGCCGCTCCTTTTAAATCCTTTAAAAAAATGCGCCGTGAGCATGCTAAAAAATTCGAAGGTGAAATGAGCGATGTTCTGGCCGGCAAGCTGGATGAAAAATCCCAATTGTTCGCTGATAATTTGGTTGGTGTGGCAACCCAGTACATCAACGCCAAAGAATCTGATATTCGTTCACAATACCACAGCGATTTATTCAAAGAGAATGTACGCTCGCTCGTTACTGATTTTGCGCAAGCGCAAGGCTGGGATGTTTCTCAGGATCATATCAAGCGCGTTGGTACAATGCCGCCGGATAAACGCTATTATTTTTAGTATGTATTGGCAGCTTAAGCCAGCAACTCGAAAATCTTGCTCATATAATCGGTGCTAGAACCGTCCGAATTAACCCCGAAGAGGTTAAGCACATAGGAATTTGAGCTATCCGTACTCATCAAATTGTCCGAGCCGTTCAGAATTAGGAATTTTTCGATGAATTTCTGAACATAGCTGGTTGTGGTGTAGGGGTTTTCGTCTTCTTCCTCGGTCGTATCTAATGTATCAACAACGGCAGCCGATTTGGCGTATTCAAAATTGATTTTACGGCTGTCCGACCCTAAAGTGCGGCCGACATCGTTCAGGTAATCCAATGCGCTTTGCGCGGCGGCAGAGGCTTCTTCGGTACCCACAGACATGGCAACAACAACACTGTCGATTAAAGCGGCAAATTCTGAACCGAAGTCATTATAGGCGCGGAGCTTCAGAGTGCTGTAGCTGGATGTAACCGTATAGGATAAGTCGGACTGATCGGCTGATAACAGGTTGTTACCGCCATAGGCGGCCGCTTCGATATAGGCGTCCAAATTGCTTTGAATGCCGGTGATGGTTGCGTCAATGGCGGCGCGCGGGTCATATACCAGTGCTGTGCTGGCAAACAGTCCCTGATCATCGGTAAGGCTGAATTTGGCGGCATCCGTTTTAGTGGTTAGCGAGATGGCTAGCGTTTGCATTTCCTGTGCTCCGGAAAGCGTATCAATGCCTTTTGTATCCAAAACATCGGAAATGGTAGTGGCCAAGTCAAATCCACCATTAATCTTAAGCGTTGCTCCATCCATAATGTCATAGTTTTGCGTAGCCAGATTATTCAGGAAATTATCCAACCCGAGGCCGCTATTTTCAATTTCATCACGAATAGCGGTGCGCAGCTCTTCAAATTGGGCTTGTAGTTCGCTACGGTCTGCCGTGCTGACCATGTCTGCGGATTCATCTGCCAAATCCTTTATCTGTGCCAGATACCCTTCGATAGTGCTGATACGTCTTAGTGAATCCTGAATGGAGTTGTAGCCCAGCGAAATTTCCTGTGTATTCATTGTTGCAACGAAAACCTCAACGGCACCGACACCGGATTCGAGTGAGGCAAGGTTTTCCTTGTGAAACTCATTAACGCCCAAACCGCGTATATTAGCACTGTCAAAGGATGCGGTAGCAGCATTAAGGTTCGTGGTATCGCTGGCACTGGTGACCGCACTGAACGAGGCCGACGCACTATTCAAATAAGATTGTAGGTCGGACAAATCATAGACCTTGAAATTGACCGTATCGCCGGCAGCCGTTGTTTGAATGGAAAGCGTTGTATTGCTACCGAACATCAAGGGATTTTCAGTTGTTCCTGTTGCCGGGTTATAGCTGCTGGTGCTGTTTATGGCGCTGATGATGCTGTTGACGGTGGAGCTGAACTCATTTTTATAGCTGGTAAGTTTTCCGGCATTGGCAGGATTTTTTGCCAAGTTTAACAGTTCCTCCAAACGTTCCAGTTTGGGTGTAACGGTATCAAGTGTTTCTTGCATGGCCGATGCCATGGATTCAACGCGCAGCAATTCGGGAATCGCGGCTTCCTGAACCGGGATTTCATCGGCATAGGGGCCCGAAGGATCCGTGGCGACTTCCTGTTCGGCATAAGCCTCGACAACTGTTTCCAAAAGGGTTTTGAGCGTATCAATCTGCGTAGTGGCGGCATCAGCAACGCTTTGCGCACTGTCCAGTGTGCTCAGATTGTTTTTGGCATTATCAAGTTCAACATTGGTTATGGCTTTTGTATCAACATCTTCCAATAGCTTGTCTATATCAATGCGTTTTTCGATGTAGGCAGCCTGCGATTCGACAGACTGAACGGCAAATTGGTCGGGGAGTTCAAGATATTTGGTAATAACCGAGCGCAATACCTTGTCGCCAAGGATATTGTATACCCCTTCGGCTGTATCAATATTACGGGCAAAATAGGCGGCCTGACGCAACGCATCATCCTGTTCACCCATGGTTTTTTCCGTAGCCGCCATGATGTATTTGTCGACCAACGAATTAACGAAGCTTTCGTCAGAAAGCTTGGCAAATCCGTCTTCTTCAAATAGCGCTAAGTCCGCAGCCATGGTTTTGTATTTGCTGTCGGCCAGCTTGTTGGACAGGGAATTGCTGTCGGCAGTGTCTTCTTTCAGGACAACTTTGATTCGTCCCATCAAATCCAGTTGATCTTCAAGGCCGTAGGCCATCAGCAGGACTTCCATCAACTTGCGGTCTTTGGTCAAATCATCAACATTATCGTAATCACCGATATGTTTTTTGAAATATTCTATTTTGGTTTTTGTTGCAGAATCCTTAGCCTGTTGGTCATAGAACTTTTGAGGGTCTTTGACCAAGGACTGAAATGCCAGATATGAAGTAGCGCCAAAAAATATTGTCATGGCTTATACTGCTTTCTGCAAAATTAACATGTTTTCTCCACTTCCTATAGTATAACAGATTCTACGTATTAAAAAAGTTAATTTTTTTAAGTACGTTATAATGCTCTTGTCCGGTTATAATGCAAGAAATATGCCGAAAACAAAAAGCCCCGGCTTGATGCAGGGGCTTTTTATATATTCTGTTTTTACCGTTTAGCGGAGGAAAATGTGAACCTCTGTCGTGGCAGCCGACGGGCTTTGCGCTGCGGCCAATTTTACACGGGATGAGGGGACGCCCATTTCAACCATGGTACGGAACACGCTTTCGGCATTCTGGCGGGCATCGCTAGAGGCTAGGGCGCGTTGTGCGGCGTTACCGCGTGCCGGTGTAACGGCAACGATTTCAAAGACGGCATCCGGATATTTTTCCAACGTTTCGCTTGCAGCCATGTATACGGCTTGCTGGTAATCCACGTTCGGGCGGTCAAAACGAATAACCATCATCGGACGATTGGATACCGGACGGGCTGAAACAGGGGAAGATGGGAAGGCGTTACCGGGGGCGGTAATACCGGTCAATGTTGAAATCGGGCCGTATGCCTTACGAGCCAAGCTTTGACCGTACGGTTCGCCGTTGGCCACAGCCAGCGACAGGGTCTGCAAGTTGCGGCGCTCGGTAGCCAAATAGCTGGCGCGACGGTTAACATCGTCCGAAAGATCGTTCAACTGACGGTCAATGCGCACGATGGTGGCATTCAAATCATCTTCGATTCCGGTCAATTTTTTGTGGTCGTCTTCAACAGCACCCGACAGGTTATAGGTAGCGCGTACCGATTCCAAAAGGAAGGAGGCCACTGATGCATTAGACGAAATTTCGTTGGAAAGCTTGTTTAGCTCGCTTACGGAAGAAGCCAAAGCGTCCAGCTCTTTCTGTGCATTTTGCATTTGTTCAACCAAAATAGGGTTGCCCGGTGTGCTGCCACCTTGCAGGCGCGATTGGATGGCTGCAACATAGCTGTAATATTCGGTAGCTTGCGTTTCGCTGGTTTTTTGAACATCGTCAATTTGACGGTCATATTTGTCAACGAAGTCGACAACTTTATCCAAATCTTTTTCCAACTGGGAAACTTTGCGGCTGACAATGGTTTCACGGTGGTAATAAGGTTTAGCAATATCTTCTTTGACCGCTTTTTGGATTACGGCAGCTTCTTCGCTTGCTTTGTTTGCGCTTTCAACACTGGCGGCCGAATTTGTTATGATAATGTTTTCTTCAACTTCTTCGGCTTTTTGCGTGATGTCCTGTGGTACAGCTTCGACAGCATTGGCTTCGTCACCTTCGGCAAGGAAATTAAAGCCGGCGGTGCCTGTCGTTTTATCCGTTTTTACTTCGGCCATTATGGATTGACCGTCATCCAGCGTGATGTCAATCGGTGTTTGATCCGATACGACAGAATCCGTTGATACGGTTTCAGTTGCCGGTGTTTCAGATGGTGACACGTCCGAGCCGTAGTTGGCGCAGGCCGTTGTTAAACCAAGAGCAAAGAAAGATGCGTATAAGAATGATTTGCGGATGGTGGTCATGATTGACAAAAAACCTCTGTTATAATGAGTAGCCAGTAAAAACGAATTTCTTTCATTACGTATATTTCATAGAAAATGTTTTGACAAGCCACAAAGAACGTATTTACCCCGAAAAAACCACAGAAAGGGTTTTTCAACTATACAATAAATGCCAGTAGAGTGAATATATCGTTAATAAATTTGGTTTTTTCTAGAAAAATGTACTTTTTTTAAAAAAAAGCTTGTCAATTTAGGAGGGGATGCAGTATTAATGCACGCACGCCTTTAAAC
>QKJH01000026.1 GCA_003250865.1 Alphaproteobacteria bacterium
ATTACGATACGGGCATCCCTAAATCTCACCATATCCGTATCGTCTTTTTCTAGATTCTATCCATTCCTTGACTCCGTGCCAAGCAATTTTTTTGCATTTCGTAAATTTATTTTTGGCAACAACCGTAAACCACACGATAAACGCCTGATAAATCTTTCTTTTTACCAAGCATAGAAAATCCGTTTTTTTTCATCAGTGTTTCCACTGAAGCGGCTTGTGTGTGTCCCACTTCGAAAAACAGCCATCCGCCAGAAGATAAAAAGCGGGACGCCTGCTCACAGATATGACGGTAGAAATACAAGCCGTCCTCCGATGCGAACAGTGCAATATGCGGTTCATAATCAATAACATCTCTTTCCAATTCCGCTTTTTCTTCTTCGGCAATATAGGGAGGATTGGAGACGATGACATCAAACAAACCAGCAACCGAATCAAAACAGTTGCTTTGATTAAAATTAGCGCGTGTATTCAACGCAAGGTTAATGGCATTACGTTGTGCCACAGCCAAAGCGGCCTGACTAACATCCACACCGGTTCCAGACCAGCTTTCCCGCTCACCCAATAAAGAAAGAAGCAAACAGCCTGTTCCCGTTCCAATATCCAGTACGCGTGCATCCTTTTTATTTGAAAACGTGTTTAGAACAGCCTCGACAAGGGCTTCACTATCCGGGCGAGGGTCAAGCGTATCTGCCGTAGTGATAAAATCACGACCATAAAATTCTTTTTTGCCGATTATTTTGGCCACCGGCTCGTGAGAGGCTCGACGAGCCACAAATTTTTGGAAAATCTGTTCATTTTGCGTATCAACGGATACATCGCCAGAAAGAAGCAGTTCTTCCATAGACTTTCCAAGAACCTGTTGCAACAACAGCCGTGCATCCAGAGCCGCTGTTTCGATACCGGTTTCGGTCAATATCTTACGTGCGGCATCCAGATGCTGTTTTACTGTTGCCATTACATTCCCAGTTCGCTGAGCTTGGTTGCCTGTTCATCTGCCATCAAAGGAGCAATCACGTCATCCAGTCCCGCCCCCATCATGATATCATCAATTTTATACAGTGTCAGATTGATGCGATGGTCAGATACCCGTCCTTGCGGGAAGTTGTATGTCCGGATACGTTCCGAGCGATCCCCCGTTCCTACTTGTCCTTTGCGGTTTTCGGCACGCTCATTAAACAAACGTTGCCGCTCTTCTTCGTAAAGGCGGGCGCGCAAAACACGCATAGCCTTGTCGCGGTTTTTGATTTGCGAGCGTTCATCCTGACATTGAACGACTACACCGGTCGGAATGTGGGTAATCCGAACAGCCGAATCCGTGGTATTGACGTGCTGGCCGCCCGCACCGGACGAACGATAGGTATCAACACGCAAATCCTTATCTTCAATATGAATATCCACATCTCCGTCCACTTCGGGCAATACAGCCACCGTCGCTGTAGAAGTATGAATACGCCCGCCGGACTCCGTTTCCGGGACACGCTGAACACGATGCACACCCGATTCATATTTCATGCGGGAGAAAACATCCTGCCCCGAAATTTCCGCCATCACGTACTTCAGACCGCCAATCTCGCTTTCGGAAATTTCCATCACCTGAAAACGCCAGCCGCGATGTGCCGCATAACGTTGATACATATTAAGCAGGTTCATGGCAAACAGCCCGGCCTCATCCCCACCAGCAGCAGGGCGGATTTCAAGAATAGCATTACGGGCATCGTCCTTATCTTTCGGAATAAGGGCAATTTGCAGCTCTTTCTCCAAATCGGGCAGCGTTTCATTCAGCGCGTAATATTCATCACGTGCCAATGATTTCATTTCGGCATCAGCAGCGTCATCTTCCATCATCTGCTTTAAATCGGCACATTCCGCAACAGCGGCTTTATATTTTTCAATCGCTTTAACGACATCCGTCAAATCCGCATATTCTTTGGAATACGCCGTCAGCTTTTCCGGTTTCAAATCCGGTGCCGACATCAAACTTTCCAATTCCTGATAACGGGCGCAAACCTGATTCAGTTTTTCTTCCCACGCCATGTCTTTATACTCCAACGTTTAAAATCTGTGCATATACAATTATTGCGGGGAGAATAGCGGCACTCCCCGTCCTTTGGCAAGGTTCTTTTCGCTAATACAAATCGGCGTCGAGTTTGATATTACGCTTTACACTGGCCGGATTTCCCAAAGGAGGTAGTTCCTTACCATCGACAATCAGGAAAATACCACCTGCATTGCCGGTAATCATGGTAATACCTTTTTCATCCGGTACATCATAACGTTGGCCAGGCTGCAATACACGCGTTAGCAACAAAACACCGTTACGGTCGCGGATTTCCACCCACGCTTCGGAATTAGCCGCAACGGTAATACGGCTGTCTTTTTGCGGTGTTTCATTCAAGCTTTCCTGTTTTGAAACAACCGGTTCAGCCGTTATGACTTGCGGCTGAGGCGCCGGAACCACCGCTTTTACAGTTGTTTCTTCAGAAGGCAGTTTTGCTTGTATGGTGGCAGATGGCATCGGTTTTTCTGTTTCCGGAGTAGCAACTACTTCCTCGCCCGCGGCGTTGATAGGTTGTACTTCCTCTGCCGCTGCAACATCCTGAACCGCAGGCATGTTCATCACATCTTCGGTCGGCGGAACAATGTCGGCTGTTTCTTCGCTTGGAAGCATCGCTTGTGCTTGTGTGGATTGTTCTTCGTTGTTTTTTACTATCGACGCCAAGTCAGGGACTTTTTTAGGTGCCGTTATTGATATATCGGTTGGTTCGGGAACTGTCTCCAACTCGTTGGCTTTATCCTCTCCCCAGATGGATGCAATCAAAAACAGGACAACAATGGCCGCAGCGATACCACCCAGAATAATGCCAGTATTGGGGACTTTGCTCTCAACCACCATTTCGGGGAAAACAAGTTCGGTCTTTTGCGTTGCACCACCCCGCTCGCGGCGGAATTGTTCCACAAGTTTGCCGGTTTCCAGCCCCAGATAATCGGAATAGCTTTTTACAAAGCCAACAGCATATACATTGCTGGGCAGTTCATGATAACGTCCTTCTTCCAAAGCACTGAGATAAAACTTGCGTATCATCAGTTCTTTCGAAACCATCGAAAGAGTCAGCCCTTCTTTTTCACGGGCTTTTTGGAAAATTTCGCCAACGTTAGTTCCTTCCAGAACCACTTCATCCATAGAAGCATCACCTTTCAACGTATCAGCCAGCGTTTTTTTGTTTTTACTTGCCATGATTAAACCACGAATTATTTGAAAATAAAAGGAAGGTTGTTTTTCCTTTTACCGCCAATTCGTTACTTTAACGTAAAAAATCCGCTTTATGGTGCAAAGAAATATTGAATAAACCGCATCATCGCTTATGATTAAGACATCAAACATTTTTAAAAGTTGTGCAGCATGACCTCTCAAAAAAAACACGAAACCACTCTCAAAACATCTGTCATAACACAGGAAATTGATTTATTTTCAACCCTTTCCGATTCGTGGTGGGAGGAGGACGGCCACTTTGCCCCTTTGCATCAAATGAACCCATGCCGTTTAGAGTTCATTCGTAACGAGGTATTGCAACACCTCAATAAAAATACAGGTGATACTTCGGGCCTTCCATACACCGGGCTTGATTTTCTTGACATCGGTTGCGGTGGCGGACTCGTGTGCGAGCCGATAGCCCGTCTTGGCGGCAAAGTAACCGGTATTGATGCCAGTGAAAAAGCCATTGAAATAGCGCGTGCCCATGCCAATCAAAATTCCCTGACTATTGCTTATAACCACACAACTGCCGAAACGCTGGCACAACAGGATAAGCGGTTTGATGTTATTACCGCGCTGGAGATTGTTGAGCATGTAGCCGACTTAAATGACTTCATGGCATCGATTTCCGCGTTGTTAAGACCGGGCGGACTAGCCTTTGTCTCAACACTTAACCGCAATACAAAATCTTTTATCAAAGCGATTATCGCCGCTGAATATGTTTTGCGTTGGCTACCGCGCGGCACACACGACTGGCAACGGTTTATCAAACCCCACGAGCTGGTTAAATCCTTACACCACAATGGCCTGACCACCCTCAATATGAACGGCATGTTGTATAACCCGCTGACCGGGGGATTCTCACTTTCCGAGCATAATCTGGATGTCAATTATATTCTGTGCTGTCAAAAGGTCTGCGCGTGAACAAAAACACCCCAGAAAAGTTTGATATTGCTGTTGTCGGAGGCGGCATCAGCGGCCTATCCATGGCTTATTCGTTAACAACAGCCTGTCCCCATCTGTCGCTTGCCCTGATTGCACCGGACACATCATCCGATCCGCGTACCACAGCTATTCTAAGGCAACACGAAGCATTTTTTAGTGCTGGAGGCATTTGGCAAACTTTGAAACAACAAAGTCAACGCATCATAACGGTTGAACTTCATAACGGCGCTGACATGGCCAGTTTTCATGCAGCCGATATTGGACAGGAATATTTTTCCACCAATATTATCAACGACACCCTCTATCGAACGATGCACAACCTCCTGAAAAAGAAAGATAACCTGACCACATTTCAGGCGTTGGTTCGTAAAAGTACCATACAGCCGCACTGCCGCATGATTACCTTGGACGATGGCCAATCAATTGCGGCAACATTGGTTATTGCCGCCGATGGCGTCAACTCAACCCTAAGGCAGCAGGAGAATATCCCAGTCAAACAATGTACCTATAATCAAACAGCGCGTGTCGGTACGCTTTGCCATGCCCTTCCCCACAAACAGGTAACCATTGAGTTTCATTATGAAGACGGCCTTCTTACCTTTGTTCCGATGCCCGATTCACAACAATCCGCTCTGATATGGTGTAAGAACTCCACGGTAAAAACAGAGCGTACAATCGAAGACATAGCCGGAGACCGTCTAGG
>QKJH01000006.1 GCA_003250865.1 Alphaproteobacteria bacterium
AACTTACTTGTTATCACAGGAAAAGGGAAAACATTTCAATCTACCGGGGTATTAAAAGCGTCCCTGCCGCGATGGATTGCCATGCCGGACATTATGCCAAGCATACTTGCGTATTGTCATGCTGCCCCAAAGGATGGAGGATCTGGCGCGTGGTATATTATCTTACGAAAAAATAAGAAATAAAAATAAGCACATACCGCTGTGCAACAACGAATTATTTAAAAATAATGTCGAATTGGTGCCTTGCAACACAAAAAAAATGATATACTATGCAGCAATAAAAATCTGACGTGCAACATAGCAGGGAAAAATCACAATGGCCGATGCGCAGGTATTAGAGCAATACGACCAATCCACCATTGAAAAAATTGAGCGTTTTACCACACGTGATATGGATGACTTGTGTGACGCTACCGAAGCAGCCATACAAGATGGCGGTGGTTTCGGCTGGATTGATTTGCCTTCGCGTCAAATTATGGAGCGCTATTGGCATGGCGTTTTGTTGGTGCCCCATAAAGACATTTATGTTGCAAAGTTGGATGGCGTTATCTGTGGAGCGGCTCAGCTTATTAAACAGCCATCAAATAATCAGCTTCAAAGTTTTAATGCTAAAATACGCGCCATCTTTGTTGCTCCGTGGGCGCGCGGAAGAGGTTTCGCCAAGCAGCTTGTCAACAAGATGGAAGCTGATGCAAGACGTCAGGAAATCGAGGTCTTGTCCTTTGATGTAATTGAAACACAAAAAGAGGCTATGCAATTGTTTGAAACAATGGGCTTTAAAAAATGGGGACAGAACCCTCTTTACGCAAAGGTCGCCGAAAAGGTATACTCGGGTCATTATTATATAAAGGATATACAGAATCCATGACCCGTTACGATGATACGAATGTCTTTGCCAAAATTCTTCGCGGCGAACTCCCTTGTAATAAAGTATATGAAGATGATGTTGTTCTAGCATTCAATGATATACGCCCCCAAAGAAAAAACCATATTATTATTATTCCTAAAAAAGCCTATGTTTCCTTGAATGATTTTGCTGAGAAAGCTTCTCCGGAAGAACAAAAAGCCATCTTAATGGCAGCAGTTAAAATTGCCAAGGATTTGGGTATTTACGAGAGTGGCTATCGTGTGATTACGAATATCGGTTCGGATGGTGGGCAGGAAGTTCCTCATTTCCACTTCCATCTTCTTGGTGGTGAGCCAGTCGGTAAGTTGATTGGATAGGGATATAAAAAAAGCACTGTTTTAACAGTGCTTTTTTTATATTTATGTCGGTGCTTTTAAATTATTCGGCCGCTGCACGATAATGGATAACGTTACCGACATAGTCATTTAAAATAGCCTGAAACTCTTCTTCATTATCTTTAAAGAAATGTCCCGCTTCTTCGATGCTTTGATAGTTAATCAAAGAGCCACGCTGTTCCTGTAAACGTTCAACCAGCCCTTCGATAGAGTTTTGCGAAACAATCTTGTCGGCTGTACCATGAACAATCAAACCGCCACAAGGGCATGGAGCCAGAAACGAAAAATCATAAAGATTGGCTGGCGGAGCAACGGAGACAAATCCGTCGATTTCGGGGCGACGCATCAAAAGCTGCATGGATATCCATGCGCCGAATGAAAAGCCGGCAACCCAAATTTGGGAAGGTGTTTTATGAATGGATTGCATCCAATCCAAAGCGGCGGTAGCGTCTGCCAATTCACCGATACCCTCATCATAGGTGCCTTGCGACCGTCCGACACCACGGAAATTAAAGCGCAATGTAGCAAAACCATTATTCACGAATGCTTGATGCATCATGTAAAGAACCTTGTTATTCATTGTGCCGCCGTGTTGCGGGTGCGGGTGGAGTAAAACAGCTATTGGAGCATTGGGATTGGAGGAGCGCGTATATCGACCTTCTAGTCGACCGGCAGGGCCGTTAAAAACAATCTCGGGCATGAGTATTCAAATCTCCCCTGTTGCATGTTAAGGAAGGTTTAAACTTTTGAAAAAGGCAGAGAGTCACGGTTGCCCGAATAAATCAGCAGCGAGAACCCATAAATCCTTTTTGAAGAGCAAATCCTTTTCTTAACAAAGGTGTTTTATACATACAAATTGAACTTTTTTGACAAAGCAGTAATTTGATTGTTTTTTTATAAAGACACACCCGTAAAAAGTCAAGCTTTTATCCGTTTAGCCTTAGAAAAATATAGGTTTTTCCCAAAGATAAAAACTAACATTATGGATAATAAATTTGGTATAGGGCGCAATAATCAATAAAAAATAAAAGCATTTTTATTAATAAATGTTCGGGTTATAATACTGCAAAAAAGGTATAAAAAAATGAAGTATTATTTTGATTATAATGCCACAGCTCCGGTTCGTGATGTTGTATGTGATGTGGTGGCTGAAAGCTTGGGCTGTATAGGCAACCCATCGTCCATACATGCCCATGGTCGAGAAGCTCGTAAAAGGGTAGAACAGGCACGAGAAACTATTGCCACTGTTTTAGGGTTAGATCCGATTGAGATTACATTTACCAGTGGTGCTACAGAGGCAAACAATATGGTTGTCCACGGACACACGGTATCCCATATTATTGTTTCTGCCATCGAGCATCCGTCCATATTAGAGGCCGTCAAAAAAAGCGATAAAACGGTACATGTTTTACCGGTGGACAGAGAAGGGGTTGTCAAGACTGTGGCGCTTGAAGACACGTTGAAACACTGCGAAGGTAAAGCCTTGGTCAGTATAATGGCTGTTAATAACGAAACGGGAGTTATCCAACCGATTAAAAAAATAGCCAGTTTATGCCGTCAATATGGTGCAGAATTTCACTGTGATGCCGTGCAAGCCCTCGGAAAAATCGATATGAAGGATATAGCTGATAATGCCGATTATATATCGTTGTCAGGACATAAGGTAGGAGGGCCAATGGGTATTGGCGCTTTGGTATATAACCATCATCGTGTTCTGACAAAACAAGTCTTCGGTGGCGGACAGGAACGGCGGCGGCGAGCAGGTACGGAGAATGTTTCGGGGATTGCCGGTTTTGCGGCAGCGGTATTCCAATCCGAGAAGGAAAGAAGTGACAAACAAACACTTTGGCTTGGATGGCAAAAAGATTTGCAAAACCACGTTCATGAAATATGTCCTCGGGCGGTTATTGTCGGTGAAAATGTTTCGCGTGTGTCACAAACACTTCAGATTGTTTTACCCGGAGTGTCGGCACAAAAACAACTGATGTTTATGGATATGAAGGGCATCAGTGTTTCGTCGGGGGCGGCGTGTTCTTCGGGCTCGGTGCAGCCATCCCATGTTTTGTTGGCGCAGGGCTATGGAGAATTAGCCGATAATGCCATACGTATTTCATGGGGGCACAGTACAAAAGCAGAGGATATAGCCACATTGATGACCACTTGGGAAAAGATGGTTCATAATTTCTATAAAAATTAGGGGCGCTTAAAATCTTCTTAAGATGTATGGCGTAGAGTGAAACCATATCTGATATCCCTCCCGAAGAAAAACATCCATGAAACTCAGGTTATTTTTCTTATATGCTTCTTCTTTTGCTAGTAAAATCGCATAATTCCTGCCCGCTTTTTGCGGGCTTTTTTATGTCCTTGTAACACAACAATGTCGAGGTAGAGCATGGCAAAAAAATCCAGAAAAAAAGAAACGAAGAATGTAACAAACCTGTTTGAAGGGGCAGAAAGATTTGGATTGAATGATCGGCGTGACCAGCGCTATACCAAAAATGTCAAGGCGCGCTCTATTGGCCAACAAAAGTTTATGCAAGCCATGGACGGTCATTCATTGACTATGGCGCTAGGCCCGGCAGGAACGGGAAAAACATATTTGGCCATTGCCAAGGCCGTCGAATATTTTGAAAATGGCAAAGTTGACCGGATTATTTTGTCGCGTCCCGCTATTGAGGCGGGGGAAAGCTTAGGGTATCTGCCCGGAGATTTTATTGACAAAATGGCACCATATTTACGGCCTCTTTATGATGCTTTGACAGACAGAATGGGTGCAAAGCAGCTCAAGAACTATATTACAAACGGTGACATAGAGATTGCCCCTATCGGTTATATGCGCGGCCGTACATTGAACAATGCGTTTGTTGTGATTGACGAAGCCCAGAATTGTACCTATGCACAGATTAAGATGTGCGTTTCAAGGTTAGGCTGGAATTCCAAAATGGTGGTTACAGGAGATCCGGATCAAAGTGATTTACTTGAGGGTATTTCAGGCTTGGCAGAAGTTGCAAGAAGGCTTGAGCCTGTCGATAATCTATCCATTATCCGGCTGGAGGAGGAGGACATTGTCCGTCATCCTCTTGTTGCCGAAATGCTTGGGTTTCTGTAAGGGTTAGGGTTTTGGGGTGGCGGAGCTATCAGGAAAGCGTAGTTGCGTGCTTTTTCGCGTCATACGGATACACTCCTCGGTAAAAAAGTTGAAAAGTGAAGTGTCAATCGTTTCACGCTTTATAATCTTTGGATTAATGACATGTATAAGAGCGTGAGTAATTATTTTTTCTTTTAGCTCCGCCTCATCTACGCTTTCTTCTGGAAAAAGATCCATAATGTGTTTTACGGTCTTAACATCGTTTGTTTCCACAGCTGCGTGGAGAAATGAATAAGAGTCCTGATTGGTTTGCGTAATGTCAATTTGGTTTTCATTAAGCATTTTGTCAAACATTTCAATATTGTTGTGCTTAATGTAATCGTATGCCGAATTAAAACGATTGTTCATGGTTATTACCCTCTGTGTTTTTGTTAATGTTTTTCGTAGAGCTATATATAGCAGTGTCAGAAAAAAGCAATATAATTAAGCATTGAGGGGCTCTGTATTTACATATTATTAAAGCATTTAGTGTTAAATTAAATATAATAAAGATAAAATTGTA
>QKJH01000020.1 GCA_003250865.1 Alphaproteobacteria bacterium
ATACGATGTGGGTAATATCAAAAATCATATGATTAAGGTTGTCATCGGATTTGTTCGATGGGGTGTAAGACACCGATGGCGATAGCTGCTGCATAATGCCCAGCCCGTATCCGTTTTCCCTCATGGTCTTATTTTCTAACCGTTTCTGGGATTGTTGCGAGTGGGAGGTAAAATCACTGAATGGAGTTGAGTTATCGGCAATATCCAGAAAAAAGAGGTCGTTCGTGTCGTGGAAGATCCGAATGACCATGTGGTTACCTTTATCGTGGGCATGGCGGTTGATATTGGTAATCACTTCGGTAATCAGCAATAACAGCGTATCCAGATTGTGGCGGGCAAACATTTTATTCAGTTTGCCGTGGCGCAGCTGGTGACGCAAAGCAGCACTATTGGACATCAGGGAACGGTCAACGGTAAAGGCAAAATCATGCGAGTCTTTGCCGTGGTCCTTTGGGGTAACGTATGTGACCGACATTGTTGCGGAATCCTTGATTTATTTCATTTTTATACTTGTTTATACGGCGTAGAAAATGCTACAAATCCTTTGATATTCTCTTTACTATACCTGCAAATTCGGAAATACCCAACCTATGGTTACGAAAAAAACTAAAAAAATTCATAAAACCACCGGCGCTCGCCGCAAAAACATACAATCGTATTCTAAGAAGACCGTGTCGCGGAAGACTGCCGGGAAAGCCGCACCGCGCCGACGGACCGCACGCCGCAGTAATGGTTTTGGCAAACGGGTAAAAGCTTTATTTTTCTGGGGATTTAAATGGTGCTTCGTTGCAGGGTTGTGGCTTGTATTTATGCTAATGGGGGTTTTGGCCTATCTGGCGGCCGATTTGCCTGACATCCAATCGGCGGTTGATTTTGACAATCGTCCGACGGTTATTTTGCTGGCTGCCAACGGTGATGAAATTGCCCGCTATGGTGACTTGCAAGGTGAAATTGTTGAAACGGGGCGCATATCGCCCAACTTGATTCATGCCGTTATTTCGATTGAGGACAGACGGTTTTATTATCATTTCGGCATTGATCCGTTGGGGTTGTTGCGGGCAACGGCAGCGAATATTCGCGCCGGTCATGTTGTGCAAGGGGGCTCGACCCTGACTCAACAATTGGCAAAGATGCTGTTTTTAACCCCCGAGCGGACATTAACGCGTAAGGCGAAAGAGGCCTTGCTTGCTTTGTATTTGGAGTACCGCTATTCCAAAGATGAAATTTTGATGGCCTATCTTAACCGTGCCTATTTTGGTGCGGGGGCATACGGTATTGATGCGGCCAGCCGGATTTATTTCAAGAAATCGCCTGCGGATTTGACGGTGGAGGAGGCGGCTCTTATCGCGGGGCTTTTGCGTGCGCCGTCAAAATATTCTCCGGCAAACAATCCTGAACTGGCTGCGCAACGGGCACAGATTGTACTCGGTGCCATGGCGGATGCCGGTTATATCACGTTGGACGAAGCCACTAAGGAAGTCACGCCGCTACCGGCCAAAGAATATGCCCGTGCGGGTGCCGGTGATATGCGCTATTTTGGGGATTGGGTAATGGAGCAGCTCAGTGCCTATGTCGGTTCGATTAATCAGGATTTGATTGTTCAAACAACGCTGATACCTGACTTGCAAAAAGCAGCAGGAGATCGGGTTCGTGATTATATCGATACCAATCGGGAAGAATGGAATTTGTCACAGGCTGCTCTGGTATCCATGGAAAAAGATGGTGCCGTGCGTGTCCTTATTGGTGGTCGCGATTATCAGGAAAGCCAGTTCAATCGTGCTACCGAAGCGCGTCGCCAACCGGGGTCATCCTTTAAGCCGTTTGTTTATCTGACAGCGTTACAAAATGGATACTCGCCACTTACGATGGTTGAAGATAAGCCGATTGAATACAATGATTACGCTCCGAAAAACTATAAAGGGGAGTATAAGGGATTTGTCACGCTCGGTCAGGCTATGGCGTATTCTCTTAATACCATAGCGGTGCAGTTGGCTTATGAAATCGGCGTTCCGAAAGTGATTGAAACGGCTCGGCGCATGGGGATTACCGCTGACCTTAACCCTGATCTGTCCATGGCGTTGGGCACCAGTGAAATGAGCCTGTTGTCTTTGGCAACGGCCTATATTCCTTTTGCCAATGGCGGGTATAGTGTACAGCCCTATGGCATCACGGAAATCCGTACCCAAACCGGCAAGCTGATATACCGTCGTCCGGTTTTTGAACCGCTGCGGGTTATTGATCCGCAGTCGCTGTACGGTATCAATATCATGCTGCAGGGGGTGGTGGAACATGGTTCTGGTCGTGCCGCCGGTCTGGGGCGTGCTGCGGGCGGAAAAACCGGTACAACGCAAGGATTCAAAGACGCATGGTTTATGGGCTATACGGCGGATTATATTACCGGCGTGTGGATGGGTAATGATGACAATACGCCGATGAACGGTGTAACCGGTGGTCTGATGCCGGCGCGCATCTGGCACGATTATATGGTAGTGGCCGAACAAGGGTTACCGCCGACCGAGCTTTTGGGGTCGGACGTGGTTAATGATTATTTCGAGAATAATGATTACGCCAAAAACGACTGGAACGGTAAGGCGCGACTGCTTCCCGATATACGGCAGCTGGTTTCACCCGGTGCTGAACCCATTCCTGAAGTCGAGGATGCTATTCAGCAACACGAAAACAATCAGGGTAGCGGATTCTGGGGATTGCTTGGGCGCTTGACAGGATCAGAAGAAGAGGATGCCGATATTCGCCATGAATATCCGGAAGGGCGTTAGCAGTGTAACAGGGCTTACATAAAAGTAAAAGGAGAGGGCAGCTTATGAGTATTGTAACAAGACGTTTGGCGGCGATTAAACCATCCCCGACATTATCGCTGATGACAAAAGCAAAAGAACTCAAGGCCGCAGGCAAAGATGTTATTGGTCTGGGAGCGGGCGAGCCGGATTTCGATACACCCAATCATATCAAATTGGCAGCAAAAAAAGCCATTGATAACGGTGAAACAAAATATACGCCAGTGGATGGCACACCTGTTTTAAAACAGGCCATCATCGGTAAATTCAAACGTGACAACGGGCTGTCTTATGAACCGGACAACATTATTGTCGGTACAGGCGGAAAGCAGGTTTTGTATAACGCCTTTATGACTACGTTGGATGAAGGGGATGAAGTCATCATTCCTGCGCCATACTGGGTATCGTATCCCGATATGGTGGCATTGGCCGGCGGAACATCCGTTTTTGTTTCCTGTCCGAAAGAGGCGGGGTTCAAAATGACTCCCGATCAATTGGAAGCGGCCATCACACCGAAAACCAAATGGCTGGTGTTTAACTCGCCGTCCAATCCGACCGGTGCCGCCTATTCACGGGAAGAGGTTAAGGCGTTGGCTCAGGTGCTACTTGCGCATCCGCATGTTTATGTGATCAGTGACGATATCTATGAGCATCTGGTCTATGACGGGTTTGAATTTTCTACAATGGCCGAAGTTGAACCGCGCCTGTTCGACCGCATATTGACGGCAAATGGCGTTTCCAAGGCCTATGCCATGACGGGGTGGCGCATCGGCTATGCCGCGGGGCCCAAAGACATTGTTAAGGCCATGAAAACCATACAGGGACAAAGCACCAGTAACGCCTGTTCAATTGCGCAAGCAGCAGCGGTTGAAGCGCTTAACGGTTCACATGATTTTCTTGTTCCGCGCAATAATGAGTTTAAAAAACGCCGTGATTATGTGGTTGCCCGCATGAATGATATTGATGGCCTGTCCTGTACGGTTCCCGAAGGGGCGTTTTACGTCTTTGTCTGTTGTGATGGTGTCATCGGCAAAAAAACGGCGGATGGAAACGTAATAGCAGGGGATGCCGATTTTGTGGCCTATTTGCTTGATGCTGTTGGCGTGGCTGCAGTACAGGGAAGTGCCTTTGGCTTGGAACCTTATTTCAGGATTTCGTATGCGACTTCGATGGACAATTTAGAAAAAGCCTGCGACCGTATTGCAAAAGCATGCGCGGATTTATGCTGAAAACGCTTGAAAATGCCTGTGAAAGGACTATGTTTTGAGTGGGCATTTTATAATTTATTTTTGAAAGGATTGACACTATGAAAGTAAACATCGGAATCAATGAAAAAGACCGTAAAAAAGTAGCCGAAGCTGTTAACGGCGTTCTGGCCGACAGCTATGTTTTGATGGTCAAAACCCATAACTACCACTGGAACGTTGAAGGACCACATTTCAAAGCCCTGCACGATATGTTTATGGAGCAATACACGGAATTGTTTGCCGCAGTTGATGAGTTGGCCGAACGCGTCCGTGCACTGGGACATTATGCCGTTGGTGATTTTGGAAGCTATTTGAAAATGTCACCGATTAAAGAAGAAACCAAAAATCCGAAAGCCATGGATATGGTTAAAAATCTGGCCGGTGATCATGAAACTTTGGCCAAACGTTGTGGCGAAGTACTGGATGTAGCCGGTAAAGCCGAAGATGATGTGACGGTCGATATCATGACCCAGCGTATCACGTTGCACGAAAAAACGGCATGGATGCTGCGTTCATTCGCCGCCTAAGCGTTTTACGGTTTGAATAAAAAAGCGGAGCATTTGCCCCGCTTTTTTATAAATCGAATGTTCTGTTGGTTTTCTTGTTTTTATTTTTATGAGCATGGATAACATCATTGTGATTATCCAGAAACTCGCCCATTATCCACGTTTTTTCCTGTGCTTTTTCAGCGGTAAGCTCGGTGTTGGACGGTTGGTATTGGCTAAAGTGGAACCATAATCGCTCGAAATTATCAACAAATGTTTCGGCGCGTCCGTCAGGTAAGTCATTGACAAACAATATAAAATTATCGGATGCATCTTCTCCGAAATCCTCACGAATAAGGGT
>QKJH01000035.1 GCA_003250865.1 Alphaproteobacteria bacterium
TTGGTTACACAGCAGGTTCGCCCTCTGTATGCTGAACCCGATACACAATCTCGTGTTATCGCCCGTATGGAGCCCGGCGTTCTTGTCGCTCTGGAGGAATGTACAGACGATTGGTGTGAAATCAATATTGACAAATTCGATGGTTGGATGACCAAATCGGCACTGTGGGGCGTCTATCCCCACGAAAAATTCTAATCTCTTTTTTCGTGCAACAGATTGACTTTTCTCCGTTTATATTGCCATGACATATCTTTGCTCAAAACCGTTTGCACAAAGACCCATTTTTAGTTATTGTCAGCATAAACACGAATTATATATAATACCTATGTTCAACTTACACTTATTAAAAAAGGCTTTGGAAGAATGACTTTTACCCCCAAATCCAGCTATACATATGATGACCTTATCGACTGCGGCAAAGGCAAACTGTTCGGCCCCGGAAATGCCCAACTGCCCCTGCCCAACATGTTGATGATTGACCGCATTGTCACCATCAGCAGTGAAGGCGGCAAATACGGCAAAGGCTATATCGAAGCCGAATTGGACATCAACCCCGATTTATGGTTTTTTGCTTGCCATTTCGAAGGCGATCCGGTTATGCCGGGATGTCTGGGATTGGATGCGATGTGGCAGCTGGTCGGATTCTTCCTCGGCTGGACGGGAGCCCCCGGTTCAGGACGCGCCCTTGGTGTCGGCGAAGTCAAATTTACCGGACAGGTACTGCCAACAGCCAAAAAAGTCACCTATAAAATTGATTTGAAGCGGGTTATCAACCGCAAACTCGTTTTGGGCATTGCCGACGGCACATTGGAAGTGGACGGCAAGCCCATTTATCAGGCAAACGACATGCGTGTCGGCCTGTTTGAAAACACCAAAGACATGTAAACAACATAAAAGGATAGTTTCATGACCCTTAAACGCGTTGTCATCACCGGGATTGGTATTGTTTCCCCCATTGGTAACAACAAGGACGAAGTACTAGCTTCGCTCAAAGAAGGCAAATCAGGCATTGTTCATGCTCCCGAATATGCCGAAATGGGCTTTCGCAGTCACGTCCATGGTAGTGTAAAACTCAATATCGAGGACCATATCGACCGTAAGCTGCTTCGCTTTATGGGCGATGGCGCTGCCTATAACTATATTGCCATGCAACAGGCCATTGAAGATGCCGGTCTGGGCGAAGATCAAGTTTCAAACGAACGTACCGGTCTGATTGTCGGCTCGGGCGGCACATCCACAAAAAACCTGGTCATTGCAGCCGATACGGCACGCAACAGTGCCCCTAAACGCGTTGGCCCCTATATGGTTCCACGTACCATGTCATCGACAAACTCGGCAACGCTGGCCACACCGTTCAAAATCCGCGGTATCAACTATTCCATTACCTCGGCTTGTTCAACCTCCGCCCACTGTATTGGCAATGGCGTTGAGCAAATCCAAATGGGCAAACAGGATATTGTTTTTGCAGGCGGCGGTGAAGAGCTGGACTGGAGTCTGTCCGTTCTGTTTGATGCCATGGGCGCCCTCTCCTCGAAATACAATGATACACCGGAAAAAGCTTCACGTGCTTTTGATGCCGACCGTGATGGTTTCGTTATCGCAGGCGGCGGCGGGGTTGTCGTTCTTGAAGAACTGGAACACGCCAAGGCACGCGGTGCTAAAATCTATGCCGAGGTTACCGGATATGGCGCAACTTCGGACGGATACGATATGGTTGCCCCTTCGGGCGAAGGTGCCGTGCGCTGTATGAAACAAGCCATGAGCACACTTGGAAATCGTAAAGTTAACTACATCAACACCCACGGCACCAGTACGGTTGCTGGTGACAGCAAAGAAGTCGGTGCCATTCGCGAAGTCTTTGGAAACAGCCTGCCACATATCAGCTCGACCAAATCATTGACCGGGCACTCTCTGGGAGCAACCGGCGTGCATGAGACCATTTACTGTCTCTTGATGCTGGAGCACGATTTTGTTGCCGCTTCGGCCAATATCGAAAACCTCATGGACGAAGCCCAAGGCATGCCGATTGCCACAACCCGCATTGATAATGCCGGATTGGACACCGTGATTTCGAACTCGTTCGGTTTCGGCGGCACCAACGCCACGCTGGCTCTTTCAAAATTTAAAGAATAATACAAATAACACCTATAAAACTGGATAAAACAATGACAACAACAAAACTTCTAAGCGGTAAAAAAGGCCTGATTATGGGCGTAGCCAATGACCGTTCGATTGCCTGGGGCATAGCCAAGACACTGGCAGACAACGGTGCCGAGCTGGCCTTTTCCTACCAAAACGAGGCTTTTAAAAAGCGCGTTGAACCGCTTGCCAGTTCGATTGGAGCCGATACCTTCTTTGCCTGTGACGTGACATCGGAAGAAGCGCTGGATCAAACCTTTGCCGACATCAAGAAAGAGTGGGGCAAATTGGATTTTATCGTGCATGCCATTGCCTTTTCGGATAAGGAAGAGCTTAAGGGCGCGTATATGAATACGACCTTGAACAACTTCCTGAACACAATGCATATTTCATGTTACTCTTTTACATCAATTGCCCGCCGCGCCGCAGAGATTATGACCGATGGCGGTTCGCTGATTACCCTTTCTTATCTGGGTGCCGAGCGCGTTATCCCGAACTATAACGTCATGGGCGTTGCCAAAGCCGCTTTGGAGGCTTCGGTACGCTATTTGGCTTCGGATTTGGGCTCCAAGGCCATCCGTGTGAACGCCATCTCCGCAGGCCCTATGAAAACATTGGCCGGTTCAGCTATTGCCAATGCCCGTTATGTTTACCGTTTGTCAGAAAACACCACACCGCTACAACGTTCGGTTACGCTGGAAGACATTGGCAATACGGCGCTGTATCTGACATCGGATATGTCGGGCGCGGTTACAGGCGAAATCCACTATGTCGATTGCGGCTTCCGCTGTATGGGCATGGTTCTGCCTGACCGTCAGGAAAAAATTGATTAATATATGAGGGGGAACATTTCCCCCTTATTTTTTTAAGAGTAGGAATGGCTATGCCAGATGAAAGCTTTGTTATTTTCGACACCGAATACACAACGTGGGACGGTGCGTTACAGTCAGCATGGGCACAACCTTGGCAATACCGCGAAATTGTTCAAATCGGCGCCATCCGGGTGGATAAAAACTCCCTTACAGAAATTGACCATTTTGACGTTTTGACAAAGCCTGTCAAAAACCCTGAACTAAGCGAGTTTTTTACAAAACTGACGGGAATTACCAATGAAGCACTGGCCGAGCGCGGAATAGAGTATGGTACCGCGTTACAAGACTTTTACGACTGGTGTGGTGAAACGGTTGCCTATTCCTATGGTAACGATACGATGATGATGGCTGAAACAACCGCACTGCACGACCTTCACCCCTATCCCACGACGGAAACCGTGTATTTCTGTTGCATTACTCCCTTTATCCGCCGGATTGCACCGTCGACACTTGGGGTTCATTCAGGCGAATTGGCCAATTTTCTAAAACTGGAAATCAAAGGAGGCTCGGCAGCTCATAACGCCCTGCATGACTGCCGTTCCATTCTGGCAACCATTAAGTATGGCGTTGAGAAAAAAGGCCTTGTATTGCCATTTTAACAAACATAATAAATCTTATTATTTACCGATACCAACCCAGACCGCGCCGTTGCAATACTGCATAACGCTGTAGTTTGTATTGAAGATTAAATCACCGGGGTTGCCGGATGGATTAGCACATGTTGATGGTGTAAAAGTGTGTCTTTTTTCACGATAAAGATACATCTGCTGTATTTCAGCATCACTCAACCCGCGGTTATACATCCGCACATCGTCAACATAACCGTCAAAATTCTCTCCCAACACCAGTGCTTCGCCATCAACACCAATCTCAATACCGCGACCGTAAGTGTTAATACTCCCTGTGTATGCAGCACTATTGACCTTTTTACCATCAATGTAAACAGCCATTTCGCTGCCATCATATTTGCCGGCTACGAAATACCAGCGATTCATCTCAAATGCATCAGGAGCTGTAACAACTCTGACCGTACCGGCGATTTTAAGATCAAACCGGAGCTTATCGGCATTATCAATACGAAGTAGCTGTTGATCTCGCCGTTTATTGACAATTACTTCATACCAATCCGAAGAAACAATATTTATCCAAGCTGTGTATGTAATACCGCTTGTTGGCTCCAACGCTGAATTATAAGGAACAGAAACCCCTGTTACCACCGATGCATCATCAAGCAGTAACGCCCCCCCAATTACACCTGAACTGGCATTCCATGCCGGACTGTTAATCAATGTACCATTAAAGCCGTTACCCGATGAATCCGCCACAGTGGTTCCGCTACTTTCATCCAGCTTCCAGCGCCCTACAAGACCGGATGTGACATCAGCAACCGGCCCTGTTGTTTGGCGAAAAACATTATTAACAGCCGCCGCCGACAGCCCCTGGTCATAAATACGGACATCATCAATATAACCGTCAAAGGCTTCATTAAAATGGCTACAGCATGGATCATAGCCAATATTCATTGTGCCAGTAAGAGTATCAATTGTACCCGAAACTGCTGAGCTACTTATCAATATCCCATTAATATAAAGAGCATATGTCGTACCATCATAAGTCGTAGCCAGGTGATACCATGTATCCAAATCCAAAATATAACCATTCAAATAGTAGGTCGTCCCGGCAACACGGAGTTTCATTTGCGGAGAGCCATCACTGACCAGTATCAATTCATAAGTATCACGACCACGTTGGATTATCCGTTCGTTACCGCCATTTGAAACAACCTTAACCCACACAGCATAACTTACTTCACTGGTAGGGTAAATATTCGAATTATATG
>QKJH01000062.1 GCA_003250865.1 Alphaproteobacteria bacterium
TTAAAGGAAGGTATAACGTGGCAGGTTCTGTAAATAAAGTCATTCTGGTTGGTAACTTAGGGGCAAAACCGGAAGTCCGTACAATGCAAAGCGGCGGACGGGTTGCGAATCTGTCGGTGGCAACTTCGGAAAGCTGGAAGGATAAAAACTCCGGCGAACGTAAGGAAAATACCCAGTGGCACCGTGTTGTTATCTTCAACGATGCTCTGGTTGGCGTTGCCGAACGCTTTTTGGACAAAGGCTCCAAAGTCTATATCGAAGGCCAATTGGAAACCCGCTCGTGGGAACAGGACGGCAAAAAGAACTACACAACCGAAGTGGTGCTTCGCCCCTATCGCGGTGAGCTGACCATGCTGGATGGTGCCAGCGGTGGTACCGGTGCCAGCGGCGGTTCTTCCTATAATCAGGATACCGGTGCTTCGTTTGGCGGTGCTCCGGCTCAGGTTGAGAACGCCCCCAGCCCATTCGGCAACGACATCGATGATGAAATTCCGTTCTAAGGCGAATGAGCTAAACAAACAAAACAAGATTATAAATTACGGACATATAAAACGTGACTGAAGCAACTACTGTAAAACCGCTTGAAACCATTAAAATCGAAGACGAAATGCAACGCTCGTATCTTGATTACGCGATGAGCGTTATCGTCTCGCGTGCCCTTCCCGATGTTCGGGACGGGTTGAAGCCGGTGCATCGCCGCATTTTGTATGCGATGAAAGAAGGCGGTTACACTTCCGACAAACCATACAAAAAATCCGCCCGTATCGTCGGTGACGTTATGGGTAAGTATCACCCGCACGGCGATAGCGCAATTTACGATGCCATGGTGCGTATGGCACAGGATTTCTCGATGAGCCTGATGCTTGTCGATGGTCAGGGTAACTTTGGTTCGATGGATGATGACCCGCCTGCGGCCATGCGTTATACCGAAGCACGCTCGGCCAAAGCCGCCGAGATTAACCTGATTGATATTGACAAGGAAACAGTCAATTTTGTCCCCAACTATGACGGTTCAGATCGCGAGCCTTCGGTTCTACCCGCCCGTTACCCCAATCTGTTGGTCAACGGTGCCGGCGGTATTGCCGTGGGTATGGCCACCAACATTCCGCCGCACAATCTGGGCGAAGTCATCGATGGCTGTTTTGCCCTGATGGATAATCCGGAACTGACCCCGTCCGAGCTGATGGAATATATCCCTGCCCCCGATTTTCCGACTGGCGGTATCATTCTGGGACGCTCGGGATCGCGCGCGGCCTATAATACCGGTAACGGCTCCATCAAGATGCGCGGAAAAACGCATATCGAAGAAAACAAGACCGGCCGCGAAGCCATTATCGTCACCGAAATTCCCTATCAGGTTTCCAAGAAACGCCTGATTGAGCGCATGGCCGAAGTGGCCAAGGAAAAAATCATCGAAGGTATTTCTGACCTGCGTGATGAATCCGACCGTGACGGTGTGCGCATCGTTATCGAGGTTAAAAAAGATGCCGTGGCTGATGTTGTGTTGAACCAACTGTATAAACACACACCATTGCAGACCAGCTTTGGTGCCAATATGCTGGCACTTAACAGTGGCCGTCCGGAAAAGATGAATCTAAAACAGATTTTGGCCGCCTTTATTCGCTTCCGCGAAGAAGTCATTACCCGCCGCACAACCTATGAATTGCGCAAGGCTCGTGAACGCGCCCATATCTTAATCGGCTTGGCTGTTGCGGTTGCCAATATCGACCGGGTCATTGCCATTGTGCGCGGGTCAAAAGACCCGGTTGCCGCCCGCGAAACCTTGATGGCGGAAAAATGGAATGCCGGTGAAATTGCGCCGTTGATTGAACTGGTCAACGAGCCAAGCCTGTATGATCCGAAAACGCATATCTATCAAATGACCGAAGCGCAGGCGCGCGCCATTCTGGATTTGCGCTTGCACCGTTTGACCGGTTTGGAACGCGACAAAATCGCCGATGAATTGAAAGACGTCACTGCGCAAATTGCCGAGTTTCTTGGTATTCTTGGCGACCGCGAAAAACTGTATGAAGTGCTGCGCAACGAGATGGTCGAAGTCAAAACCAAATTCGCAGTGCCACGCCGTACCGAAATTTCCGATGCCGAATTTGAAGTCGATATCGAAGATCTTATTGCCCGCGAAGACATGGTCATCACCGTTTCGCACGGCGGCTATGTCAAACGCGTTCCGCTCGACACATACCGCGCACAACGCCGCGGCGGCAAAGGGCGCAGCGGCACCGCACTTAAAGACGAGGATTTCGTTTCCGAAATTTTTGTTGCCAATACACACACGGCTCTGCTGTTCTTCACCAGCCGCGGTATTGTGCATAAAATGAAGGCCTATCAAATCCCCGAAGGCACACCGCAAGGACGCGGCAAAGCTTTGGTCAATCTGTTGCCTTTGGAAAAAGATGAAACCATTTCCGTTATCATGCCGATGCCGGATGACGAGAATGCCATTGACGATATGAACATCGTTTTTGTCACCTCGCACGGTACGGTTCGCCGCAACAAGCTGTCGGACTTTGCCAATATCCGTTCCAACGGTCTGATTGCCATGAAGCTGGGTGAAGATGAAAACCTGATTGCGGTGCGCACCTGTATGGAAACGCAAGACATCCTGCTTGCCACCCGTCAGGGCAAAGCCATCCGCTTCCCGATTGAGGCTGTGCGCATATTTGCAGGACGTACCTCGACCGGTGTGCGCGGCATCAAGCTAGCCAAAGGGGATGAGGTTATCGGCTGTTCGATTATCAATCACTCCGAAGCATCGGTGGAAGAACGCAGTGCCTATCTGAAGGCGATGAACTGTCTGCGCCGCCGTTTGAATGCAGGTGAAGACACCGCTTTTGCTGCGATTCAGAAAGAAACCGAAGTCGAGTTGATGGAAGAGCGTTTCTATGAAATGCAGGCCGAAGAGGAGTTCATCCTGTGTGTTGCCAGCAAAGGCTACGGCAAGCGCACTTCAACCTATGAATACCGCATTACGGGTCGCGGCGGTTCGGGTATCCTGAACATGGAACTGACTGACAAAAACGGTGAAGTTGTCGCCTGCTACACGGTAGAGAACAATCACCAGGTCATGATGGTAACCAATGCCGGTAAACTTATCCGCATGCCGGTACACGGTGTGCGCATGGTCGGCCGTAAGTCACAAGGGGTAACCATGTTCAAGGTTGCCGACGGTGAAAAAGTGGTATCCGTTGCCCGCATTGTCGAAGACGAAGATGAAGACGAAAATAATGTGGTCGAACTACCAAGCGATGATAGCGACAACGGTGGTGATGAGCCTGAAACATCGACAGATTCTCTTGATGAAGAATAAGAGAATTGGGTTTTCCGAAAGACGGCTGATAACCAGCCGTCTTTTTTTGTGCTTTTTTTTACCATTTCCCTTTGACACAACCATCAATAACAGATTATACATATTAATAATGCTATTTTTTATGGGGATGAAACAATGACTAGCAATTTTGATTACAAACCAGCAATTGACACGGCGGCAACACAAACGGCCAACAACATTGTCAATGCACAGGATTTTTTTGCTGACAACAAACGATATATCCACATGGTACTCAGCCATAAAAAAGCCGATCGGTTGGAAACAGAGATGCGTCGAGGACATTATGTAACTTCAATATACGGACTGGAGCGATCTAAGACCATTTATAACCACGATAATGTCACTGCCAAAGACAATTTCGAGTCTCTCCCCCAAGAGATCCAATTGTTGCGTTTGCGCCAGCTTAATCAAGCCATTGATACTGCACTAAACAACTCCCAAACACCTATCCACATTAAATGTCACGCTTTGGAGAAAAGCTTTAAAAACTTTCATAGACAAAACGATTCTCAACAAAAAACCCGGGAGTTTACACGCGCGGCCGAGCAACTGACCGAATTGGAAGAAGATATCTCCACGCAGAAAATAATCAAATTTGCCATGGGACTTTAGATATACCCGCGGCCAAACATTTTAAACTTGAAAATGATGGGTATACTCCGTACAAAATAGATAACGCCGTGTTAAAACAATTGATTAAAGTTACCGCTTACGAGAAAGAGAATAATAGATAATCCCCGGGAGTATTTCCCTCGCCGACCCATAATTAACCTTGATTTGCGAGTAGATTACCATGAAACCATTACATCAGGCCTTATTCAGTACCGGAAAAACACTTGATACCATCAAGCAATTCATGAATACCAACAAGCAGGCACTTGAGGATATTTATCCCCACGACTATTTGAATGAAGTTGAAGTCGAACTTAACCACATCAAATCGGATATCGACCAATCCGTTTTCCGGCCGGATTCAAAAACACAATTTAATACCTTGCAAGACAATGAGAAGCTGCTTTTGCTTCACTATGCCAATCAGTCCTTTAATCAGGGACTAAATGAACAGACTGATCCGGTAATCCAGTTCACCCATATTGCCCGTGGCATCGGTATTTTATATAAAGCATCCGAAGCTATCCAACATCTTCGCGAAGGAACAGCACCACTTACAAAAATTGCAGATGAAATCCGCAATCCCAATCGCCTTAGCAATGTTACCGGCCAGCGCAAAGCCGATGTTTGGGAACAGTTTCTATACAATATCAACGGCTATGTTCACCTTTATGTTATCGGCGGCCAATATGTAGATGAAGAGAGCAAAAACAACGATATTTCCGTTCTAAGCGGTTTGGCTATCACCACATTTGATATGGCGCGTGACGAGATTTTCAACAAACCCGATCCAAACGAAACCAAAATCGAACAGCTTTCCCAGTTAGCCCAAGACCTTATGCATTTTGGCCTGCGGTATGAAGAAGAGATTGAAGAGGAAT
>QKJH01000027.1 GCA_003250865.1 Alphaproteobacteria bacterium
CGAGCCGCACGGGCATTCGGTGTTGCGTGATACCTTGCCCCATGTTGACGGGTCATTCGGGTCAATCGGGCCGGTATTTTTGTGCGTGAAGGGAATAGGCGCGCTGCCCTGTTGTTTCTGACGTAGCGGAGAACCTTCATCGGCATCAGGGTGGCTTTCCTGTTGGCGTTGCTGTGCAGCAATGGCTTCGGCAATGCGTCGTCTTTCCAGTTCTTCGGCCTGTTCTTGTGTCAGAATTTCCATGATAAGCAGCTTTTGGGTAATTTGTTCACGCAGATTATCAAGCAGTGCAGCAAACAGGTTAAAAGCCTCGGACTTATATTCATTCAGCGGGTCACGTTGACCGATAGAACGCAGATTAATGCCCTGTTTCAAGTGATCCATGCTTAGCAAATGGTCTTTCCACAGATAGTCCAGCGTTTCCAATGTAACTGATTTTTCTACTTGACGTGTCCATTCATCGCCCAGACGTGCTTCTTTTACAGCGTAATGCTCGTCCAGTTCTTTGGTCAGGCGCTCCAGAATTTCCGTTTCGGCGATACCTTCTTCTTTTGCCCAGTCTTTAACCGGCAGGCTAAGGCCTGACAAACGGGCAATTTCCGAGTGCAATCCGTCGACATTCCACTGCTCGGCATAAGAACCGGGAGGGATGGCGGCGTGAACAATCTGTTCAACGGTTTCATCGCGCATGTCTTTGATGGTGTCGGAAATATCGTCCGCTTCCATCAATTCGCGGCGCTGTTCGTAAATGACTTTGCGTTGGTCATTCATGACATCATCGAATTTCAGGATATGCTTACGGGCATCGAAATGCTGTGCCTCGACTTTGCGTTGGGCGCGTTCAATGGCCTTGCTAATCCACGGGTGGATAAGCGGTTCGCCGTCTTTCATGCCGAGACTTTTCAAAACACTGTCCAGACGTTCGGAACCGAAAATGCGCATCAAATCGTCTTGCATGGACAAATAGAATTTCGAAGCACCAATATCTCCCTGACGACCGGAACGGCCGCGCAGCTGGTTGTCGATACGGCGGGATTCATGGCGTTCGGTGCCGACAATGAACAGACCGCCGGCTTCGCGCACGGCATCACGGTTTTTTAGAACTTCGGCGCGGATGTCTTCGCGCATTTTGGCGATTTCTTTTTCGCTTTCATCGCCTTTAAGACGCTCTTTGAGCATCATTTCGGTATTACCGCCCAGCTTGATGTCGGTACCGCGACCGGCCATGTTGGTGGCAATGGTTACAGAGCCGGGAAAACCGGCTTGCGCCACGATATAGGCCTCTTGTTCGTGGTGTTTGGCGTTCAATACCTTGTGCGGGATTTTGGCCTTTTTAAAGATGTCGGACAGTTCTTCTGACTTTTCAATCGAGGTTGTGCCGACCAGAACCGGTTGACCGCGTTCATAACAATCCTTGACCAGTGTAACGATGGCTTCGTTCTTTTCGGCCAGCGTACGGTAAATCTCGTCATCATAGTCAATCCGTTCAACGGGAACATTGGTAGGAATAGCTACAACGAACAGTTTGTAGATCTCGGCAAATTCCGCTTCTTCGGTCAATGCAGTACCGGTCATGCCGGCCAGTTTCGGATACATGCGGAAATAGTTCTGGAACGTGATGGTGGCCAGTGTCTGGTTTTCACGTTGGATGTCAACACCTTCCTTGGCTTCGATGGCTTGGTGCAGGCCTTCACCGTAACGGCGTCCTTGCATCATGCGGCCGGTGAACTCGTCAATAATGACAATCTCACCTTCCTTGACGATGTAATCGCGATCCAATTGGAATAGCACATGGGCTTTGAGTGCCATATTCACATGGTGAACCAATGCGATATTATCCGGGTCGTATAATCCGCCAATTTCCAAAAGTCCGGCTTCGCGCAGTCTTTCCTCGTAATATTCCATACCGTCATCAGTTAGCGCCACGGTGCGGAATTTTTCGTCTTTTTCGTACATGTTCTCAGAGATTCCGGTCATGATTTTATTCACGGCGCGGTACAGTTCCGAGGAGTCTTCGGCAGGGCCTGAGATAATCAGCGGGGTACGGGCTTCGTCAATCAGGATGGAGTCAACTTCATCGACAATGGCATAGTGGAACGGACGCATGACCATATCTTCAAGACGGAACTTCATATTGTCGCGCAAATAGTCAAACCCGAACTCGTTATTTGTACCATAGGTAATGTCACTGCCATAGGCGGCGCGGCGTTCTTCGTCATTCAGGCCGTGTTTGACAATGCCGACCGTTAAATCGAGTGCGTTATATATCTGTCCCATCCATTCGGCATCACGCGTAGCCAAATAATCGTTGACGGTAACAACATGTACGCCTTTTCCCGTCAGGGCGTTTAAATAAACGGGCAGGGTGGAGACCAGTGTTTTACCTTCACCGGTTTTCATTTCGGCAATTTTGCCTTGGTGTAATACAATGCCACCCATGATTTGCACGTCATAGTGCCGTTCGCCCAATACCCGTTTGGCGGCTTCACGTACGGTGGCAAAAGCCTCGAACATGATGTCGTCAAGCGTTTCACCGTTTTCCAGACGTTCTTTGAATTTGCGGGTCTGGTCGCGCAGCTCGGTATCCGACATTTTTTCCATTGTCGGTTCAAATTCTTCGACTTTGCGAACGAGCGGCAACATGGATTTGACAACACGGTCATTGCTGGTACCAAATATCTTACGGGCGATGTTAAGCATTGTTATTTGTATTCCTAAACGTACTATTTAACTCTATACAGGTTTGGTGTTTATATACACTGTTTCCCTAATTAATCCAATGGTTCTTTCTAACGGGTTTTGTTTTGTTTATCAATGGTGAAAAACCAGAAAATAAATTAGGCGGTTTGTGCCGATACACTATTGCAACAGAGGTCAAGATGTGGTTGAATGTCGACAGAAAACTTTTCCTGTGGATAGAATCCTCTCCGCTGCTTTCTCTGGCGGAAAATCTATTTTTCAAAAAAAAACTGTGCTTTATTTAATTGATGAAAGGAAGCAATCAAGATGGATAACAAAGTAAAATACGGTATTATGGTCGTGGGGGCAGCGGCCTTGTTGGGCGTTTTAGGCGCCTTGGACGTATTGCCGACCCAAGCGAAAACTGAAAAAGCAGCAGATGCTGCGGCTACCATGGCTGCTGAGCCGGTAGGTGAGCCGTTATCCAAAATCGTTGAGGCATCCAAGGTCTATGCGACTGTTGATGGTGAAAAAGTAACAGGCGAAGACGTTCTCGGTTTTGCTGCTTCGTTACCGGTACAATTGCAACAGGCTCCTGGCGACCGTCTTTTGCCGGTTATCGTTAATCAGTTGGTTAATGACAAACTTCTGGTTAAAGCCGCTTATGCCAAAGGCGTTGATAAATCCACCGATGTAAAAGAAGCTATGGATGTTGCCGAAAAACGTATCGTTCGCGATACTTTTATCCGCGACGAAGTAAAAGGCAAAGTAACCGAAGAAGCGCTTCGTAAAAAATACGAAGAAATGCTGTTCAATACTCCGAAACTGGAACAGGTTCACGCCAAACATATTCTGGTTGCTGATGAAGCTGCTGCCAAAGATGTCATCGCTAAATTGGAAAAAGGCGAAGATTTTGAAAAATTGGCTAAAGAACTATCGACCGACCCGTCTGCCAAAGACAACGGCGGTGATTTGGGCTACTTCACACAGAGCCAAATGGTTAAGGAATTTGCCGATGCAGCCTTTTCGATGGAGCCGGGCTCCTACTCGAAAGAGCCGGTTAAAACCCAATTCGGTTTCCATGTGATTAAAGTCGAAGACAAACGTCCGATGCCAAAACCAGAGTTTGACCAAGTTAAAGGTCAAGTTCAGGCACAATTGGCTGATGATGTTGTTCGCGGTCTGGTTTCCGATTTGCGCGAAAAAGCTAAAATCGATTTGAAACTTCCTGAAGAAAAAGCTGCCGAATAATTCATTCGGATAGCACAATGAAAAAGCCTCTTGCATTTCAAGAGGCTTTTTTCATGGCTATTGTCGGGAGTGTGCTCGTGGCCGTTAAAACATGTTGAGCTGATACTTGGCTGTGTCCGACATCAGGGAAGGGTTCCATGGCGGATCCCATGTGATGTTGATGGAAACATCGTCCACCCCGTCCACCCGTTTAGCGGCATTGATAATCCATGCGGGGATTTCTTCGGCCACGGGGCAGTGCGGTGATGTCAGGGTCATCTCAATGTGAATCTGCCTATCCTCGCGTACGCGGATTTCATAGATAAGCCCCAGCTCGTACACATTGACCGGTATCTCGGGGTCATAGACATGACGCAGTGCCTCGACAATATAGGGGATGCGCGGGTCATCATCGACCTCGGTCAGAGGCGGGATTTGCGTTTCATCCAGCTCGGGCGGCGGTTCAAGAACCATTTTTGCTGTTTTTTCTGGATTCTCAGTCATGTTTTAGCGGGTAATCCTGTAAGCGGTTATAAGTGCGGCGTGCTTCGGTTAAAAGCAGTTTCTCAAACTGTTCTTTTAGCTCGGTCGGTTTGGTTTTCAAGTCAAAGCGTGAAGAGATGTGCAGTTTCGGATTATTGAAGGCAATGGAAAAATCATCGCTGATTTGTGTCAAATCTTCGACGGCATCGTAATAGTGGTTTACAATCTCACGAAAATATCGCCCGGCTTTGTGATGGTTACCGTCTTTACCCGGTTCACGCTCAACATCGGATGCTTTTTCCAGATTTTCAACAACACCATTAACGGCTTCCCAATCATTAATGTTTTTATCCTGATGGGCGTTGGATGCGGTTGGCTGCATGTGGTGTCCGATGGCGCTAC
>QKJH01000031.1 GCA_003250865.1 Alphaproteobacteria bacterium
TAAAGCAGGCTTGTGCAGGACGCGAAGGTTTTTGTAAAAAAAAGGGACGATGCTTGTTAAAATTTAATAGTAAAGATATACAGCAAATGGATTGTTTAGGAACAAAATTAAAGAGTCAAATTGGTGCGGTTTAAGCTCAGTCTATAAGGGGCTGTATGTTTGCGGCGGTTCTATTTTTGTGATGTGTCCTTATCCTCGGACATGAACAGGGCGCGGACGCGCTGTTTGGGTGCGCCTTGTTCGGCGGGGGCGGAATAAATCTGGCTGAAACCCGTCTTCATATCGACCTCGGCCTCGGCTCCGTTCAACTGGTTTTCGCCGCGCGTGATTTTAACATTGCCTTTCAGGCGGGCTTTTTGTGTACGTGCATTGTATGTGCCGTTGTCACCCGTGGCAACCTCGGTCGCTGTAATGATTTGCGTATGGCCGTACGTTTCGGCCCGGCCGATGACGCGTTTGCCGTTCTCTTCCATAAAATAGGCAATCAGGCGGTCGGTTTTCAGGGTGTTTGTACCATCCTTGGCCACAACATGGCCAACGGCTTCGGCTTTTTGCTCGCCATCGTAATAGGTCAGGCTTTGCGTGGCGGTAATGGATTGCGTTGGTGTTTCCAACGTCACCGGATTGCCCGTCACGGTCAATGATCCGGTTTTGACATCATACACGGCTTTGTCGCCTTTGACGGTGCGGGTATTGCCGGTCATAATCACATTGCCCTGTGCAATCAGGGTGGTGATGTCGGTTTGCCCGGTTTCAGGGTTATACAGTGCGGTCAGTGTGTCCGACATGACGCTGTTTTCGCCCTGTGTCGCGATGGCATGACCGGTGGCCACATATTTGTTTTCTTCCTTAATCCATTCGATACTGTCGTCAGCCGTGATTTCCACCGGCTGGTTCTTCTCACCGGAGAAGGCAAAGGGCGTTTCCCCGTTATCGGCGGCGTACGCTCCGTGTACGTATGACAGAAAGACAAAAGCGATAATGGTGTAGATTAATGATTTCATTGCTCTTTTCCCGTTTTGTAAAGAATGAGTTTGGCCGGCCCCTTAAAGGTGATATGGTCGCCGAAATTGTCCAGTTCGAACCCGCCCATGCCATCGATAATGCCGTCCGCGCCGCGCAAATAGGTCGGTGTTTCGGTAACAGCGTGGCCGGTCTGGATATCAACATGCATATTGTCCGAGGTCAGGCTATAGCCGTTATCGTGAAACAGGGTAACATTGCCCGACAGATCAATAGCCTGTTCCTGTTGGCTGTATACGCCGTTTTCTGCAGTGACGGCGAGTGATTCCTGCGGATTAAGCCGGATGTCGGCCACCGGCAAGAGAAGATGCATGTCCGCCGTCATCGAGCCTTCCTGTTGTAAAACCTTTTCGGCAACAATGGTGAATGGGCGGCCTTTGCTGTCCAGGCCGTCAAAACGAGGCTTGCTCATCTCCAGTGCGGTGTTTTCATCGGCGGCCATAATCGGGGTTGGCGCGCCGTTGATGCTATCCGCAGTTCCCGTGGCAGGAGTAGGTGTGCTGTCGGGGGCTTTATGCTCGAGGGGTTCGCGTTTACGGACAATCGGTGCATCCGAATAAAACGGCAGGACAAACAGCGTGCCCAGAATACCCAAAGCAACCAGCGGCAGAATGATGCGCATGAACTTAACGCGGCGGGTATAGCGCGTCACAGCGGATTTTACCGGCGGTGGAGGCAGTAGAGGTTCCTCAATAACGGGTTCGGGCGGTTCGGTGGGGATAATTTCCTCATCCTGCGGTTCGGCACGTAAAAAATCAGCGGAAACCGTTGCTTCGGGCTGGGGTAAATCCAGCTCGTCCTGCTCCTCAATGACGGTAATATCATCGTCCTTGCGCGTTTCCAATTCTTCGTCGTTGTCGCTGTTATCGGTCACGAACGCCCCTTTATGGCTGGTTCAGGCAACGCCTGCGCGTAAGATGTCATGCATGCGCACCAATCCTTCCAATTTACCCTCTGGGTGGGCAACAATCAGGAAAGTGATGGATTTGGCATTCATGATGGACAATGCTTCGGCCGCCAGCGAGTCTTTTTCAATGGTACGCGGATTGGCTGTCATAACCTGTCCTGCGGGCATGGTGGTGAAATCATCGCTCATATGGCGGCGCAAGTCGCCGTCACTGATAAGGCCGAGCAGCGTGTCGTTGTCATCACAAACCAAAGCACAGCCAAAGCCTTTTTGCGACATGGTAACCAGAACGTCCTTCATCGGAGTATCTTTGGTAACAATCGGCAGGGAGCCGTTGGTGTGCATCAATTCGCCTACCTTGAGCAAACGCTTGCCCAGCTTGCCGCCCGGATGAAACTCCTTGTATTCGGTGGAGGTAAAATTACGGCGCTTCATCAGGGCAATCGCAATGGCATCCCCCATGGCTAAAGTCAAAGTCGTAGAGTTGGTCGGTGCCAGATTATTCGGGCAGGCCTCGGGAATATTGGGGATAAATAGCGTAATATCCGATGTTTTATCCAGGGATGAACCGGGGCGCGAGGTAATGCCAACCTGCGGAATGTTCCAGCGTTTACAGAATGCCAGAATATCGGACAGCTCCGGCGCTTCGCCCGAGTTGGAAATGGCCAGAACCATATCATTTTCGGTAACCATGCCCAAATCGCCGTGGCTGGCTTCGCCCGGGTGAACGAAAAAGGATGGTGTGCCGGTTGAGGCCAGTGTAGCTGCGATTTTTTTGCCGATATGGCCGCTTTTACCCATGCCGGTAACAATGACGCGGCCTTTAATAGCGTTAATCTGATCCAGAACTCTGCCGAACGTGTCGTCCAGCGCTTCGGCCATGGCGATGATGGAATCGGCTTCGTATTTCAGAACCTGCCGACCGGCCTGTATATCGTTTTCGTAATTGTTACTCATGCTTATAGTCTTCCGTCTGTATGGGGGAATATGTTTAAATCGTTCAAGCCAAGCAAATCCAGCTCAACCCGTGTTTTCAGGAAATCAAAACAGCCTTTCGCCAATTGGATACGTCCTTCGCGTTTCAAGCGCTCGTCCAGTTTTTCCTTTAAGATATGGAGATAGGCAACATCCATGGCAGCATAGGTTAGTTGTTCGTCCGATAGATTGGTGTTGCCCCAGTCGCTCAATTGCTGCTGTTTGCTGATTTCTATACCCAGAACTTCGCGGCAGATGTCTTTGTAACCGTGGCGTTCGGTATAGGTACGGCAAAGTTTCGATGCCATTTTTGTACAATAAACGGGTGCAACCGTAATGCCCAGCTGGTGTTTCAAAAACTGCATGTCTGTGCGGGCAAAATGGAAAATCTTGGTCTGATCGGGGCTTTCAAGCAGCTTTTTCAAATTTTTAGCCTCGGACTGACCTTCGTGAATGCGCACCAGATGGGCGGTTTTACCATCATCCGACAATTGTACCAGACACAGCCGGTCGCGCATCGGGTTTAGTCCCATCATCTCGCAGTCTACGGCAATATCACCTTTTAGTTTGACCGAGGAGGGTAAATCTTTTTCGTGTAAAATATAATCCATGGTGTGCTTTATCGTTGTTTTGTCATTTTTCCAAAGTTTATCCTTTGCAAGACGCATTGTAAATACACGTTTCGCGAAAAGAAAGCCGACAATGGGTGGGATGAATGCGGTAGAAAAGTGGTGCTCGAAAGAGGACTTGAACCTCCACGGCCATACGGCCACTAGTACCTGAAACTAGCGCGTCTACCAATTCCGCCATCCGAGCACTTTTGTAGAAATAGGAATTAATGGTGATTGAACGGATTGTCAAGAAGAATTGAACGTGTATTATGGAGAGAAGCCCATTTTTTATTATTTTTAGAGGAAAACCGTGCCGCAAGACGCGTTTGTGGATGAAACAGAGATTATAACCTGCGCCGAGCCGAATGAAAATGTCGCGACTCTGCCATTGGTCATTAATTCTCCCCATAGCGGCGATACTTTTCCGGTTGATTTTGACTTTTCCTGCTCCAAAAAGGAAATCCGCGAAGGCAGTGATCTATTCGTTGATCGGCTTTTCGCTGATGCGCCGCAAAAAGGTGCCTATCTGCTGTGTGCACAGTTTCCGCGCAGCTATATTGATGTTAACCGTGCCGTTACCGATATTGATGAAAAGCTGCTTGTCGGTAAATGGGCTGGCGAGATTAAAAGCTCTGAACGTTCTTATAACGGTATCGGGCTTATACGCCGTTTATGCCGCGCCGGCGTGCCGGTTTATGATCGTTTATTGACAAATGAAGAGATTCATCACCGGATTGACCAATATTATACCCCGTACCATGCTCGTATGGCTGCTGTTCTGGATAGTATTCATGGCCGTTTTGGTTCTGTCTGGCATATTGACTGCCATTCCATGCCATCGCACATGCGGTTTCGCGGAAATAGTGCCATCAAGCGCCGCCATGCCGATTTTATTCTCGGCGACAGGGAGGGAAGCACCTGCTCGCGTGAGTTTCGTACGCTCTTACGCGACAGTTTGATAGAGCTGGGGTATTCTGTGCGCATTAATGATCCCTATAAGGGGGTTGAGATGGTTCGCCGCTATGGTAATCCTAAACAAAATCGTCATGCTCTCCAGTTGGAAATTAATAAGGATTTATATATGGATGAAGCAAATTTGGCATTGAATGACAATTTTGTTAAACTAAAACGTGATATGAATTTGTTAATGGATGGTGTGGCATCGTATATTCAAGACAAGATAAAAGAGTAGAGACCCGTAAATGACCAAGGAAAAAGGCCCTTATCGCCCCAATGTCGGCATTGTTTTGCTTAATGGCAAAAACGAAGTGTTTCTTG
>QKJH01000186.1 GCA_003250865.1 Alphaproteobacteria bacterium
TTACAAACATCACAACCCAGCTTTGAAATGTTCTCACTCATATCGGGAAGGTTCCGCTCGGTAACGTGAAAAAGCGGTTTGTCTTGCGAATTCCTTTACCATTTTGTACGATAATGGAGGTGGATAATCTGCTGTAAAAAACTAGATGTAACGCCATGAGCAACAAAAACGACAACGAAACACAGGAACCGCGTGAAGATTTGCGTGAATACGCTATCGACACGACGCTTGGCCGTTTGGACATGCTTGAAAATGCTCCCAGTACCGAATCCAAAAAGGAAGAAGTCATAATCGGCACCCGCTCCCTTTCCCAGTTTCTGGGGATTGAGGACGATACGGTTAAACGCCAGCTCTTTAACCAATCAGCCATGGAACAGGATTTTATAACAGGCCGCTATATCGAACGTCTGCGCAGCTCCGGCTCACTCAGCGATGCGGGGCGTGATTTGGCCAATTGTCTGACATACGGCACGGATTATGATTTGAAACTGGCCAATATGCCGCGCCCCAGCCTTGGGCTATCCATGCAACCGCCAACACCATCCATGGGCGGCATGGGGCAAAATGCCGGCCTCCCCCCCGGCTACAGCTACACCATGCCTAAAACACCAACGACACCGCAGCAACAGGGACAAAGCAACCCGGGCGACATGCCGCCACCACCGCCCGTCTTCCCGCAGGAGGATGAATGACAAAACCGACACTGTCACCATGGCTTTCCTTAAGCGTTACCATCATTATTATTAATGCGCTGGCTTTTTTATCATCGGTACCCGTTATGCAAGGTGTTAAAAGCTGGTATAACTCGCTGGAACAGTCCTGTCTAACACCGCCCGATTGGGTATTTACGCCATTATGGACATTGTTATATACCATGATGGCCATAGCCGTGTGGCGTGTGTGGCGCTATCGCGAAACTCGCGATGTTCGCCCCGCGGTTGGCATTTTTCTTTTGCAGCTCGTATTCAACCTGATGTGGACACCGATTTTCTTCGGCATGCAAGAATTTACCTTTGCCTTCATTGATATTACCATTCTGGCAGTTCTAATTGCCGTTACAATCCGCAAGTTTCTTGAGATAGACCCGCTGGCCGGACGCCTGATGATGCCCTATCTTCTGTGGATTGCTTTTGCCGCCTATTTGAATGGTTATATTGCCTTTGCAAATTGATTTTACCATTGAAACACCTGTCCGACTCATGAATAATGACGTGACTCGAATCACTGTGGGACAGAGAAACCAATGTCGAACGTATCGAAACCGGATCTAAGTGCCGTTAAAAGCGACAACCTTATTCTTAAAATTGCCGAAACCCGTGAAGAAATAGAAACAGCGCAACATCTGCGCTATCTCGTTTTTTATGATGATTTGGGTGCCGTCCCTTCCGAAGAAATGGCGGAAACCCAGCGTGATTTCGACCATTATGACGATTATTGCGACCATCTTCTGGTGATTGATACCGCCGCCCCCAAAGGCAAGAACGTTATCGGCACCTACCGTATTCTGCGTCACGAAGTGGCACAGGAAAAAGACATCGTTCTGTATACTGAAACCGAATATGATTTAAGCAAACTGCGCAATGCCGGTGCCAATCTGATGGAAGTCAGCCGCTCCTGCGTTCTTGATGGCTACCGCTCGGGCGCCACAATCAACCTGTTATGGGCAGGTCTGGCCGCTTATGTATTCCATTATAAAATCGACTATCTTCTGGGACTGCCCAGCTTCCACGGCACCTCGGTCGAAGAGTATAAAAACGAGCTTGGTTACTTGAAGGCTCTTTATACGGCTCCTGATGAAATCTGTCCACGCACCCATGAAAAAGATTACGTTGCCATTCCTGATATCGATATTGAAGCCGTTGACCAGAAAGAGATTTTCAAGAGCCTACCGCCATTGCTCAAGGGCTATATCCGCCTGGGTGGTGTTATTGGCGACGGCGCCTTTGTTGACCCGCAATTCAATACGGTCGATATTTGCATTCTGGTACAGACCAGCAATACGTCTAACCGCTATCTGACACACTATAAACGCATGTTTAACATTGATGAAGAGTAACGCTTCATGGTGCGCATTTTAAAGATTGTCGGTATTATTCTGGTGACGCTTGCCACCGTCCCGCTACAACTTATCTGGACACTTATTCCCGGATTGCGCAAGCGGTTCTGGATAATCCCGCGCTTCTGGCACAGATGTGTCATGCGCATCATGGGTGTTCATATCACCGTAAAGGGAAAAAAGAACCTGCCGCGTAATAAGAATGTCTTGTATGTGTCAAACCACTGCTCCTATATCGACATTATGGTGTTGGGAACATTTCTATCCGGCGCCTTTATTTCTAAAAGTGATGTTGCCCATTGGCCGGTTTTCGGCTTTCTAGCCAAATTGCAAGGAACTTTCTTTATCCATCGCCAGGCAAAATTCGCACGCGAGCAAAAGAAAGAGCTGACCCGCCTTGCTCAAAACGGCACAAATTTCATGTTATTTCCCGAAGGAACGACGACCGACGGCACCTATGTTATGCCCTTTAAATCTTCACTATTCGGCGTAGCAACCGATTTGGGAATTGATGTGCAGCCCGTTGCAGTACGCTATAAAACCATCAATAGCAAACCGTTCGGCGCGGATAACAAGGCACGGATTGCATGGTATATTGATAAAGAAACGGGATACGACCCCGACTTGGCACCCCATTTATGGGATGCTCTGGCTCTTAAGTCTGTTGAGGTAGAAATACAAATCCTGCCTGTTATTTCAACAGCACAATTTTCACACCGCAAAGATCTGGCCAATCACTCGCAAAGCATGGTTTCCAAAGCCTTCGCCGCCTAAGCCCCCCACCTGCCATCCTTTAATCAGGCACTAAGACCCAGACGTTTTTTCCACTCCGGCAACGGGTGGTAGTGGATTCGCGCAAGCTCATAAAAAAGATGCTTTACACCTTGTCCGTCTTCAACACGAATTGGCTGTTTAACATCAGGATATTTCTTCCTGAAATTTTCAAACTGCTCTTCCTGTATTTGATGAGTGACAATCACACGATAACCGCCTGTGGGATGTGCGACCGCCTCAAGACGGGCATTGGGTTTGTTTTCAACCAGCTCATTAACAAAATTCTGACTAAAACATAATAGAATACACATTGAAAATACTCCTACGCATACTTCATAGTGGTTACCCCATATACCCGTACTATACACCCGAATTATTCTTTTCTGAATGGTAAAAACACCACATTAAAACATTATTACAAAGAAAAAGCAGAACCTTGCGTTTTATCGCTTTTTGCTTCATAACGAAGGCAATAGCACTATATATGTTATAGCACCGGTAACGATGGGGTATCCGATGACAAAGCAACCTTTCCGTGCACGCATTGCGGACAATTCTTTCACGTATGACCATATTTACAATCCCGATGAAGCGGCTGTTAAGTTTTATACGCAGCTTGCCTCCCGTCACGGCCATTCCATTCTGGATTTGGGATGCGGTTCGGGATATTTGACAATTCCATTGGCAAAACAGGGACTTAAAGTAACAGGGTTGGATATTTCTCCCTCGATGTTGGATATTGCCGTGACCAAATCACAAGCCGCCGGTGTCAAAATAGGCTGGATCGAAGAAAACTTTATTGACTTCAACCTGAAACAACAATTCGACATGATTATTATGTCGGGTTGTACGCTGCAATATATCGAGAATATTGACCAGATTGAACAATGTCTGGAACGGGTCAAAAAACATCTTAAGCCAAAAGGCGTCTTTGTCTTTGATATTTATAACCCCTCCCTGCCGCTACTGTGCCGTGACCCGGAGGAACGTTACTATGTAACCAGCTATATTGATGCTTTTAACCGTGAAGTGACGGTCGAAGAAAACAATATTTACGACACTGTAACGCAGATTAACCACATCACATGGTACTATTCCGTGGATGACACGCCGGACTATAAAGTCGACGTTCTAAAAATGCGACAATTCTTTCCACAGGAAATCCGCCATATCTTGAAAAAGAACGGTTGGACAATCGACCATTGCTTTGGCGATTTCAACGGCAACCGTTTTTCATCCGATTCCCCGCGTCAGATATTCATGGTCAAAACAGGCAAAAAATCCAAATGGCCACGGGTGCGTAACGGATAACCGTTTATTCCATTAAAAACATTGAAAACCACACACGAATCTCCTAAATTACGTAAATAGTAAATATTTTCGGGAGAGTATCGTATGGAACAAACAGATTTACAGCTTCTTGCCCACCAGTTTATAGCCAACGGAGTAAGAGTACAGCCGGGACAAAATATCTGGATTGAATATTGCGGTGAGGATGCAAAAAAATTGGCCGAGTTGTGCGCCTCAAAAGTTTCTGAAATGAGCGCCACATTCACTCTCGTCGACGCAGGGTCCGAGTTCATTAACAACATAGGCAACATGTCGTTGCAGGAAATTGAACAATGGGGGCAAGACAGCCTTGAAAAAATGAAAACGATGCAAGGCTATATCCGTATTCGTGACGAAGAAAATCTCTCTAAAATCGACCTCCCCGACGATATAAATAATGCCTTTCAAAAGGCGTTCAGGGTTTTCACAAATTATCGCGTTGCCAATACCAATTGGTTGTTGGTAAGCATGCCTAACCAGCATTTTGCGCAGAAATGCAATATGAAGCTGGATGAATTTAATGCGTTTTACAAAAAAGCCTGTCTGGTCAATTATGACGAAATGGCCAAAGCTGCTGAGCCCCTGGTTACATTGTTGAAAGACGGAAAAAAGGTTCGAATCTATTC
>QKJH01000073.1 GCA_003250865.1 Alphaproteobacteria bacterium
CTTCGGTCGATAATGCCCGAGTGTAAATGAAACAGCAAATCAAGAAGGCGCGGCCCCGTCAGATTCTCCAGCCGTTTGGCATTGCTCGGCCCGATACCAGCAATATTCGTCACTGACCAGAATAACGGGTCAAGGGCAAAGGGACGGCCATTATGTGCGTGTGCATTCATACCGCAAGTATAAGGGGAATTGTCAAAATCGCAAACCCTGTTTATGATGGGGTATGACAGAAAAAAATGATGATGCCCTGCGCCGCAAAAAATTGATATACCGCTGTGTCCATCGCGGCACCAAAGAGGCCGATTTGATTATCGGCAAATTCGCGACTCAAAACGTCCCCGCCATGACCGAGGAAGAGATGTGCCAATTGGAAACAATTTTGAATCAGGCCGATGCCGATTTGTTTCATTGGCTGACCAAACAGGCTGACTTGCCGGACAATATGCAGTTTCCGGTTATGTTCAATTTGCTAAAAGCGGCAGGCGTATAAAAAACTTGCGATTTTGATTTTCTCTCTAATTCACTGAAATAAGATTGGAATTTTATTTCATTAAGAAATAGGTGTCTAAAAACACCCCTTTTTTGCGCGCTGCACAATGAAAAGTTTTCGTAATGCACAGGAGGAAATGTTAGGGTGCAACGGTATTTTTAATCCATAAAAACAAGAGGAGTGTTATAATGGAAAACGATTTAGACCGGGTGCATTTTCAGGAATTTTCAATTGATTACGATAACCTCATGGTTAAAGATCCGGTTACGGAAATGAAAAAAGAAGTTGTTGCCGTAACCAAGCCGACTATCCAATGCGATAAAGCAAAAGCCATGGATGAAGTTATTATGGTTCCTGTCGGTCAAGAAGGAGTGATGGTTCCTCGCTGTTTCTTGTAAAACAGTAAAATTGACAATGAAATAAAAAGCCCTTGGCTAAAATGTCCAAAGGGCTTTTTTGTTGCCTATTTTTCGGTGGCAATTCATTCTCTGGGGTGGTAAAACCCATTCTTATGAAACTGATGCTCCATCCATCCAATGAAATTGTTCATGGCGTACCTGCGGGGTACGATGCCGTGATGCTGGCCGATATGGCCAAAGCGGCGCAACAGACCCTGCGCGCACCGGTTCTGCATGTCTGTGTGGATGATGCCGCGGCATACCGTTTGATGGCCGCGCTGGAGTTTTTTGCACCCGAAATTCAGGTTCTGCATTTTCCGGCATGGGACTGTCTGCCCTATGACCGCGTATCCCCGCATAACGACATTATCGCCCAGCGTGGCAAGACATTATGCGCTCTGGCGGCGTTGAAGGCGACCAACTATCCGCATCCGTGCATTATCATTACCACCGTATCGGGTATTACCCAGAAAATCCCGCCATTGGAGCAATTCGCAGGGCAGTCCATGACGCTCAGCAAGGGAGGGCGGCTTGACCTTGCGGCCTTGTCTGTCTTTCTGGTGGAAAACGGCTATAGCCGCACGGATACGGTGCGTGAAACGGGTGAATTTGCCTTTCGCGGTAATATCATTGATGTATTCCCCTCGGCGGCCGAACTGCCGGTACGGCTTGATCTGTTTGATGACGAGATTGAAACCATCAAGCATTTCGACCCGATGAGCCAACTTTCCTCGGGTGATTTGTTGTCCATATCGCTCGACACGATTGCCGAAATCCATCTGAATAAGCTCAGCATCCAACGCTTTCGTGCCCGTTACCGCGAGCTGTTCGGTGCTGTCACCAAGGACGATCCGCTGTACGAGGCCGTATCCGAGGGGCGCAAATATGCGGGGATGGAACATTGGCTCCCCCTGTTTTACGAGGAGCTGACATCCCTGTTCGCCGCCATGCCGCACGCCGTTGTGACACTGGATTATCAGGCCGAGGAATCGCGTACCAACCGTACCAACCAGATTATGGACTATTATCAGGCGCGCCGTGATGCGCTGGACAGCAAAACGGCGGCTGTTCTGTCGTATAATCCTGTACCACCCACGATGCTCTATCTGGATGACGAGGCATGGAACGCCGCACTGGAAAACCGCATTGTCCGCCATTTTTCCCCCTTTGCCGCTGCCGATGACAAAGCGCCCGATGCGCATGCCCGTGCGGCTCGTGATTTTGCGGATATCCGCGTGCTGGAGGGAGTAAACCTGTATGCCGAGCTGGGCAAGGTTCTGACCGCCGCTCAGAAAAAGGACAAGAAAACGCTGATTGCCTGTTACTCGGTTGGTTCGGCCGAACGGCTTAAACATCTGATGACCGAGCAGAGGCTGTCGGGCATGGTAATGGTCGAGGATGCGCTGTCATGGCGCAAGCTGAAACCCAGACAGGTGGGTATGGCCGTTTTGCCGTTGGAGCACGGCTTTGAAACCGAAGACACGCTGGTGCTGACCGAACAGGACATTCTGGGTGACCGGATGTCGCGGCCAAAGGGACGTAAATCGCGCGATGAAAATGTCCTGTCCGAATATTCGACATTGAACGAGGGCGATTTGGTGGTGCATGCCGAACACGGTATCGGCCGTTTCGAAGGGCTGGAAACAATCAATGCCGCCGGTGCGCCGCATGAATGTCTGAAGCTTATCTATGCCGGTGATGACAAGCTGTTTGTGCCGGTGGAAAATATCGCCGTATTATCGAGGTTCGGCTCCGACCATGCAACGGCACAACTGGACAAGCTGGGCGGTGTCGCCTGGCAGGCGCGTAAGGCACGCGTGAAAAAGCGTATCCGTGATATGGCCGACCAATTGATTGCGATAGCTGCCAAACGGAAAATGGCACGGGCGCAGGCTGTTGAAATACCGGACGGGCTGTATTCCGAATTTTCCGCCCGCTTTCCGTATCAAGAAACGGACGACCAGTTGCGTTCCATCAAGGATGTGCTCGACGATTTAGGTAGCGAAGAACCGATGGACAGGCTGGTCTGCGGCGATGTCGGTTTCGGCAAGACCGAGGTCGCGATGCGCGCCGCCTTTACCGCCGCCATGTCGGGGGTGCAGGTGGCCTTGGTGGTGCCGACAACCCTGCTGGCGCGGCAACATACGGCCTCGTTCATCAAGCGATTTGCGGGCTTTCCCTTATGCATCCGTCAATTGTCGCGCATGGTAACAACAGCCGATGCCGCCAAAACCAAGCAGGGGCTAAAGGATGGCTCGGTCGATATTGTTATCGGTACGCATTCCCTGCTGTCGGATGCGGTGAAATTTGCCAATCTCGGCCTGTTGATTGTGGACGAGGAACAGAATTTCGGCGTCAAGCAGAAAGAAAAGCTCAAAGGGCTGAAAGACAATATCCATGTGCTGACCTTAACCGCTACGCCTATTCCGCGTACCATGCAACTGGCCATGTCGGGCGTGCGCTCGATGAGCATTATCGCCACGCCACCCGTTGACCGTCTGGCCGTGCGCACCTTTGTCATGCCACAGGATCCCATCATCATCCGCGAGGCCTTGCTGCGTGAACATTTCCGCGGCGGGCAGAGCTTCTATGTCTGTCCGCGTATCGAGGATATGGCCGGACTGGTCGAATTTCTGCGTGATACCGTGCCCGAGGTCAAGGTGGTTACCGCCCACGGCCAATGGACTCCGACCGAATTGGAAGAGCGCATGGCCGCCTTTTATGACGGCAAGTACGATGTCTTGCTCGCCACCAATATCATTGAATCGGGGCTGGATATTCCCAGCGCCAACACGTTGATTGTCCACCGTGCCGACATGTTCGGGTTGGCGCAGCTCTATCAGATACGCGGGCGCATCGGCCGTGCGAAAATCCGCGGCTATGCCTATCTGACCCATCCGGCCGGGGCTGTTCTCAATAAACAGGCACAACAGCGCCTGCATGTCATGGAAACGCTCGATACGTTGGGCGCGGGCTTTCAACTGGCCAGTTACGATTTGGATATTCGCGGTGCAGGCAATCTGTTGGGCGAGGAACAATCGGGACAAATCCGCGAGGTTGGGGTGGATTTATACCAACAGATGTTGGAAGAGGCTGTGCAGGCAGCCAAGCTGGGCAAGGGAGCAAATATTGACGAGCTACCCGATACCGACTGGACACCGACCATCAATCTGGGACTGCCGGTCATGATACCCGAAACCTATGTCACCGATTTGCCCGTGCGCCTGTCACTGTATCGCCGCTTGGGCATGCTGGTCAATCCGGCCGATATTGACGGCTTTGCGGCCGAAATGGTCGATAGGTTCGGCAGCCTGCCGGAGGAGGTGAATAACCTTCTCGATGTCATGAAAATCAAGCATTACTGTAAAACAGCCGGCATTGAAAAGCTGGATGCCGGGCCAAAGGGCGGGGTGATTTCCTTCCGCCATGACCGTTTTGCCGCGGTCGAGCGGCTGCTGGATTATGTGGCGGGTCAGATGGGCACGGTAAAAATCCGCCCCGATCAGAAACTCTCTGTTATGCGCGCATGGGGTGATGAAACTGCCCGCCTGAACGGCGCGCGCAAACTCGCCGAAGACTTGGCAGGGTTGGTCACACCTCTCACTTGAGGAAGGGAAAACGGGGAGGGTAGATACGGGGATTTCGAGCCCCGTATCCGTGTACGGGATAAACTCCACCGAGAAATCCTCCTTTTATTTAACCACTAAGAACACTAAGCGTTTCGTGAAGAAACAGTTATACCCGCCCCCGAGCGGGTATCCGGTAATCCTTTCACCGCAGAGAACACAGAGCACGCAGAGAATAGTGTATCCCGCCTGCCACGCCGAAGTAAAACGTTGGCGGGTCATTCCCGTGAAAACGGGAATCCAGAAAA
>QKJH01000047.1 GCA_003250865.1 Alphaproteobacteria bacterium
ACAATTTTTGACTAATTTAGTGCACTTTTTTCTTTTTATTGCACCGCACACACTGTTATAGATGATTTCGTAATCGCTATTCAGGGATTCTCTTTCCCGTCAGGCGATTGTCATTTTGAACATATATTATACAACTTACTTATTTTAAACCCACCAGTCAGGAGGACTTCCTGTGTCACCAGATAAAGTAAAAACCAAGCCTGTTCCTTGCGAACAGTCTACAACCGTTCACTGTGTCGGCTGTCATAAGACGGTAAAGGTTGACGGATTTGATAATCCAAAAGTGTCAAAGCTCACCAAAAAAGAAGCTTTGCAGATGTATCATGACATGCTGCTTATCAGACGGTTCGAGGAAAAAGCCGGTCAGTTGTACGGCATGGGGCTTATCGGCGGTTTCTGCCACCTGTATATCGGGCAGGAAGCCGTGGTTGTCGGCTTTAAATCGGCGCAAAAGAAAAATGATACGGTGATTACTACCTACCGTGACCATGGTCACATGCTGGCTTGTGAGATGGATCCCAAGGGCGTAATGGCCGAGTTGACGGGACGTATTGACGGCTATTCCAAAGGCAAGGGCGGGTCAATGCACATGTTCAGCAAGGAAAAGAATTTCTATGGCGGCCACGGGATTGTCGGTGCCTCGGTGGCGCTGGGTACGGGACTGGCCTTTACACATAACTATAATAAAGACGGCGCAGTTAATCTGTGCTATTTCGGGGATGGCGCCGCTAATCAGGGGCAGGTTTATGAATCGTTCAATATTGCCTCGCTGTGGAAACTGCCGATTGTCTATATTATCGAGAATAACCACTATGCTATGGGAACCAGCCAAACTCGTCATGCCGCCAACGAAGCACTATATACGCGCGGTTTGGGCTTTGGTATTCCGGGCTTTAAAATTGATGGTATGGATGTCATGAAGGTACGCGAAGCGGCGCATACGGCGCTGGATTATGTGCGCAAAGGCAATGGCCCGATACTTTTGGAGGTGGAAACATACCGTTACCGCGGCCACTCCATGTCGGATCCGGCCAATTACCGTACCAAGGAAGAGGTGGAGAATTACAAAAAGAAACTCGACCCGATCAATAATTTCAAGGAACTGATTTTAAAAGACAAGCTTGTCTCGGAAAAAGAACTGGACGAAATCACGGACAAAGTCAAAAAAGCCGTCAAAGAGGCTGCTGATTTTGCCCAGAAATCGCCCGAACCTGATCCATCGGAATTGTGGACGGATGTTCTGATTGAAACGCAAGCGTAACCGATAATAGTTGAAAAGTGAGAATTTAAGATGACAATTGAAATTCTAATGCCGGCGCTATCCCCCACCATGACCGAAGGAAATGTGGCGCGTTGGTTGAAAAACGAAGGTGATGCGGTTTCTGCCGGTGATATTCTGGCCGAAGTGGAAACGGATAAAGCCACCATGGAAGTCGAAGCCGTGGACGAGGGCGTTCTTGGTAAAATCCTGATTTCGGCTGGTACGCAAGGTGTTCTGGTGAATACGCCGATTGCCGTTTTGCTCGAAGATGGCGAAACCGCCAACGACATTGGTCCAATTTCACAACCCGAACCGGTTGAAATTCCTGACGATGCCGCTCCAACAGGCGAAAATAATCCGGCACCGCTTTCCGATGTTCCGGTATTCCATCATCCCGATGCCGAAGACCCTGCTTTTTATCAGGATACCGAGGAAACGACCGTGCGTCTTGCGCTTCGCGATGCCATGGCCGAAGAAATGCGTCAGGATGAAAAAATCTATGTGATGGGCGAAGAAGTGGCCGAATATCAGGGCGCTTACAAGGTTACACAAGGCCTGCTTCAGGAATTTGGAGCCAAACGCGTTATTGATACCCCGATTACCGAGCACGGCTTTGCCGGTATTGCCGTCGGTTCGGCCTTTAACGGTTTGCGTCCGGTTGTCGAGTTCATGACGTTCAACTTTGCCATGCAGGCGATTGACCAGATTATCAACTCCGCCGCCAAAACATTGTACATGTCCGGCGGTCAGTTAGGCTGTCCGATTGTATTCCGCGGGCCTAACGGTGCGGCGGCACGCGTCGGTGCTCAACACTCACAGGATTATGCCAGCTGGTACGCCCATGTTCCGGGATTGAAAGTGGTTGCGCCATGGTCGGCTGCGGATGCCAAGGGCTTGCTCAAAGCAGCCATTCGTGATCCGAACCCGGTTGTCTTCTTGGAAAACGAGCTGCTGTATGGTGAAAAATTCCAAGTACCGACATCGCCGGATTACGTTGTGCCCATAGGTCGCGCCAAAATTGAACGTGCCGGTACGGATGTGACGATTACGGCCTATTCAATTATGGTTGGTAAAGCACTCAAAGCAGCGGAAGAGCTGGAAAAACAGGGCATCAGTGCCGAGGTCATCAACTTGCGTTCCTTGCGTCCGCTTGATACCGAAACCATCATTGAATCGGTGAAAAAGACAAACCGTCTGGTCAGCGCTGAAGAGGGCTGGGCCTATTCGGGTATCGGCAGTGAAATCGCCGCTATCATGATGGAAGAATGTTTTGACTGGTTGGATGCTCCGGTATCCCGTGTCTGTGCCAAGGATGTGCCGATGCCGTATGCCGCCAATCTGGAACGTCTTGCTCTGCCGCAGGTCGAGGACATCGTAGAAGCATGCAAGAAAGTATGCTACAAATAACTCATGTTTAAATCATTTGAATAAAAAGGTGTAAGATAATGCCGATTGAAATTTTAATGCCAGCCCTATCACCGACCATGTCAGAAGGCAATCTGGCCAAATGGCTGAAAAACGAAGGCGATACGGTCGAAGCGGGCGATGTTATTGCCGAAATTGAAACCGATAAAGCCACCATGGAAGTCGAAGCCGTGGATGAAGGTGTTATCGGTAAAATTCTGGTTGCGGGCGGTACGGCCAATGTGGCAGTGAATACGCCGATTGCCATTTTGCTCGAAGATGGGGAAAGCGCTGATGCTATCAAATCAATCAGCAATTCAAATGATAAAAAGGCTGCTCCGGCTGAAAGTGAAAAATCGGCCACTGAAACAAAGAAAGAAGAAGCCTCTAAACCGCTTCCGGTGGCCGAAACGGCTGACGGTAACCGTATCAAGGCTTCTCCGTTGGCCAAACGTCTGGCACAGCAGAATAATCTGGATTTATCCGTGATTACTGGAACGGGGCCCAATGGCCGCATTGTCAAGGATGACATCACTACCGCTCTGGCCACGGGACAGGGTAAGGCGTCATCCGTTTCGGCTACGCCACCATCTGCCGCTCCGGTTGCATCGGGGCCGGGTGCCAAAACGCTTGTCGATGGTCTGGGCATGCAGTACCGCGAAGAACCGGTCAGCGGTATGCGTAAAACCATTGCCTCACGCTTGTCGGAATCCAAGGCGACCGTACCGCATTTCTATTTGACCGTTGACTGTATGATTGATGAGTTGCTGGCCTTACGCGCTTCGATTAACGAAGCCGCCACGGACGGCGAATACAAGGTGTCGGTTAATGACATGATTATCAAGGCCTCGGCTTTGGCATTGAAAAAAGTGCCAGAAGCCAATGCCATGTGGAATACCAGCTCGGTTCTGTATTTCGATGATGCCGATATTTCGGTGGCTGTGGCCACGCCAAGCGGTTTGATTACGCCGATTGTCAAACAGGCACAGAACAAATCGCTAGTCGCTATTTCGGATGAAATGAAGGATTTAGCCAACCGTGCCAAACAGGGCAAGCTGAAGCCCGAGGAATATCAGGGCGGTACCTTTACCATTTCCAATCTGGGGATGTTCGGCATTAAGCATTTCGAAGCCATTATCAACCCGCCGCAAAGCTGTATTCTGGCTGTCGGTGCAGGGGAAAAGGTTCCGGCCGTTGTCGGCAATGACATCAAGGTGGTTACCAAAATGCACCTGACCCTGTCGGTTGACCACCGTGTGGTTGATGGGGCTGTGGCTGCTCAATTCCTGCAAAAGCTGAAAGTCTTTATTGAAAATCCGGGTGCCATGCTGGCGCAATAAAGGGAGATTGGCCATGCCGGAAAAGGATAGCCCGCTTTACGAACTTCGGTGCAGAATTGATGAACTGGATAATGAATTACTATCTGTTTTATCACGTCGATACAGAATTCTGGAAGAAGTTATTAAAGTAAAATCTGAACATAATATTCCGTTTAAAGTGCCATCGCGCGTTGACGAAGTTCTGAACCGCAATGCCGCCAAAGGGCGTGCTCTGGGCTTGCCGGAAAACTATGTCCGCGATGTGTGGACACGCATTATTGACGAAGCACATACATTTGAACAGCAGTTTTTAAATACCGATAAAGTTGAAGAGTAATGAACGAGTATCTTGTTGAATTGACATCACGGATATACGGGGAAGAGCAGGGTAAGGTATTGGCCTATGCTATTGAAAAAATCTTGTCCGACTTTGATATTCATCATAAACCTGTTCAATGGGATGAAAAAACAGCCATCTTTATCACCTATGGTGACAGCGTACAAAATGGTGATGAAAAGCCGCTTAATACTTTGCACAAATGGTTTGAGGCCTATAAAATCAAGGATATTACACCTGTGGTGCATATTTTGCCTTATAACCCCTATACCAGCGATGGCGGTTTTTCGATTTCCGATTTTTCG
>QKJH01000093.1 GCA_003250865.1 Alphaproteobacteria bacterium
AATTTGACAGCACATGTCAAGCACGAACCCGGCATCTATAAAATTGACGAATTCAAAGCCGTTCTTCCTGAATCCACTGTTCTATCAGCAACAGGCAAATTTGTTGCCCAAAGTGGCGATTTTGATGCCACCATCAACTTGAAATCCGCTCAGACAAACAAGCTTTTAAAATCGTACAAACTGAACTATGTGCTGCCATCCGAAGATTTGGCTGTCAAATCCACGGTGAAGCTCTCCAAAACCGAACTGGGGATTCCGTCCCTGACAATTGATAACGGCAAAACCAAAGTTGGTGCGAAAATCAATTATCAGCGTTCCGATAAGATTCCCTTGTCGATTTCCATTGCCACCCAAAGTTTATCGTTGGACAGTTTTGTCAATGCTTCGCAGACAAAATCTTCATCCGTCGCAGGAGCAGCGGGAAAAACATCCAAAACTCCTACCTTACCAACTGCTGGTTTAAGCAAATATGCCACAGCACAGGCAAAACTTAATTTATCCGCTAAAGACACGGTATACAACGGACAATCCATTGAGGCTGTATCGCTGGATACCACACTGGATAAACTGTTTCTGAATATCAATTCTTTTGGGCTAGCCAAGGACAGTAAAACAAAAATGTCGGCAAGTGGTGCCGTCAAAAATATTGCCGATTTGGACGGCATCGATTTGGATATTCTATTCCAAACGGCAAAACTGTCATCACTCATCCCCATTTTCAACAAGGAATATAAGGGCAACAACCTGAACTCTTCCAACTTGAAAATGTCCATCATCGGCTCGCCCAAAGAGCTTAAAATCGATTTTGGCGGCACGGTAAATGATACGGCCATGCGCCTACACGGTACTATCAATGACATTCTGCACACGCCTGATTTCAAATTGAAAGCTTCGGCTAACCATACCGAGACTAGCCGTATGATTGAGTCATTCCTGGGATACAAGCCACGCGGCATTGGCATTGGGCGCTTCTTTGCCGAAACCAGTCTGAACGGTGATGCCAAAGACATTGCCATGCCGGATGTCTTCATCCAAATCGGGGAAGAGAAAATCCGCGGCAACGCTTCGTATAAAACGGATGGCACTGTTAAAAACATCAATGCCAAGCTGGATGGCGAGGATTTGAATATCGGCGAATTAATGCCCGAAACCCCTGCCACACAAGCTGAAAAAACAACCTCAACAGCCCCCACGGGAAAAGACCGCTGGTCAAGCGAACCGATTAATCTTGACGGGTTGAAAACGCTTGCCGGTCGCGTTTCGCTGATGGCCAAATCCATCGTGTACGGTGACTTCACCCTAACCGGCCCTGCATTGGATGTCAGCTTTAACAAAGGCACCATAACATTGACCAATCTGGGAACCAGCCTGTTTGGCGGCACGGCATCCATCACCGGTAATCTTATCGCCGGTGGCGGCAATACACCACATACGGGCGCTTTTGATATTGCCGTCAAAAATACAGATGTCGGCAAGTTCTTCCAAGGACTTGGGCAAAAGACTTTTGCCAGCGGTATTTTGAATTATGAGCAAAAGGTTGCCTTTAGCGGCCTGTCGCAAAAAACCATGGTTTCTTCGTTGAATGGAGCCGGTACGATGAGTGTAACCGATGCCGTGCTTAACGGAATGGATTTGAACAAACTGTCACAAAATCTCGAAGACCCGAACAGCCTGACGGATTTTGCCACGCTGTTTGATACACTGACTCAAGGTGGTACCACACCATTTGATACGGTTACGGCACCGATTGTTATTCAAAATGGTATTGTGGCCTCGAACAACATCCAGATGAAAAGCAGCGAAGTTGCTCTGGCCGCTACTGGCCAGGCCAACCTGCCGGATTGGACAATCAATGCCAAGGGTCAGGTTAACTTTACACAGCGCAGCAACATACCGCCGCTTTCCATGACTATGTACGGTACACTGGACAATCCGCAAAAACGCTTTGACAAAGATATCGTTTCCAAATTCATTCGCCAGAAGGCTACATCAGCCATTGGCAAGAAAATATCGGAATCACTGTTCGGTAAACAGGAAAAGCAACCGGCAGCAACAGCAGCAACGCCGCAGGTACAAACCCCGACCGCCCCGACTGTTGAACCGGTAACACCGCAAAGCACGCAACAACAAAATGTTCAGCCGTCACAGCAGCAGCAACCAAAATCCCCCGAGGATCAGTTGAAAGATGTCGGACAACAGTTGCTCAATAACTTTTTGGGTGGCGGGCAGTAAGCCTATTGCGCTTTTAGAAAATTCAAAACAAAAACACGCAAAGCACTCGATAAATTGGTATCGGGTGCTTTTTCTTTGTCAATAACGGTAACCAGAGCATTCAGCGATGTTCCTTTGACATGGGCAATACGGTTAAGCTCGTCCCAGAATGCATCCTCCAACGTAATGGAAGTGGCGTGCCCGGCAATAGTAATAGAGTGTTTTTTTAGATTTTTTTTCATTTTTTGACTCTATGCTATATTCAGGATAAATAACACCGTTTTTAAAGCCATGACAAAAAAATCCGTTCTTGTTATTGATGATAATAAACCAACCCTTGATTTGATGGCCGCCCAATTGCGCGAGGCAGGATACGGCGTGATGACCGCCGAAAACGGTCAGGAAGCGCTTGGTTTACTGAAAATGGCACGTCCGAACGTAATTATCGTTGATTTACAGATGGCACCTATCGGCGGGTTGGATTTTGCCCGTGAACTGACTGATCACAAATACGAATTTCCGCTGATAATGGTCACGGGCGACCCCTCGTCCGATGTACTGTACGAGGCCAACAAGGTCGGTATCAAACAGGTTTTGAAAAAGCCGGTTTCCATGGCCTTTTTAACTAAAGCGGTGGAGCGCGCTTTGCGTTAAACCATATTTTCGGGAATAACGAACTTCTCAAAATCAGCCTCGGACAGGAGTTTAAGCTCCAGCGCCGCCTGTTTCAGGGTCAGGTCGTTTTTATGGGCATGTTTGGCAATTTTCGCCGCATTATCATAACCTATATGCGGATTAAGCGCCGTGACCAACATCAGGCTATCATTCAACGATTTACGGATTTTATCGCGATTAGCCGTAATTCCCAAAACGCAATTATCGGCAAAAGAACGGCAGGCATCACCAATCAGACGGATGGATTGGAGGACATTATATATCATGACCGGCTTAAAGACATTCAGTTCAAAATGCCCGTTTGACCCCGCAACCGTGACGGTGGTGTGATTGCCCATTACCTGTGCGCACACCATGGTCATGGCCTCGCACTGGGTTGGGTTGACCTTGCCGGGCATAATAGAAGAACCGGGCTCATTTTCCGGCAGAGAAATCTCCCCGATACCGCAGCGCGGCCCGGAACCGAGAAAACGGATATCGTTGGCGATTTTCATCAGGGAAACCGCCAATACATTCAGCGCACCGGATACCTCTACCAGCGCATCATGGGCCGCCAAAGCCTCGAATTTATTGGGCGCACTGACAAAGGGCAGTTCGGTCAGCTCGGCCACGATTTTGGCAAACAAATCTGCAAAACCGGGAGCAGCATTAAGCCCCGATCCAACCGCCGTACCGCCTTGCGCCAATTCAAAGATGCGCGGCAGGGTATTATTCACACGCGCTATACCGTATTCAATCTGCTTGGCATAGGCGGAAAATTCATCGCCCAACCGAAGCGGTGTAGCATCCTGAAGATGCGTCCGGCCAATTTTAACAATATCGGCAAATTCAATTGCTTTGGCGTCCAGCGCTTTTTTCAGGTGGTCAAGTGCAGGAAGAAGGGATTTATTGAGCTCAGTCCCGGCAGCTATGTACATCGCCGTGGGGAACGTATCATTCGATGATTGCCCGCGATTGACATGATCATTGGGATGCACCGGTGTTTTGCTGCCGATTTCACCGTCCAGAATTTCAATAGCACGGTTCGACAGTACCTCGTTAATATTCATGTGGCTTTGCGTGCCCGAACCCGTTTGCCAAACCACCAGCGGAAACTGGTCATCCCACCGCCCCGACAATACCTCGTCCGCAGCTTGTACTATTGCATCAGCCAGCTTACCGTCCAGTTGGGCAAGCTGTTTATTGGCCATGGCAGCCGCCTTTTTTTGCAGAGCCAATGCGCGAATAAGCGCAACCGGCAGGGTTTCCGTACCGATTTTGAAATTTTCAAAGCTGCGCTGTGTCTGGGCTCCCCAATATTTATCGGCGGGAACATCAATCGTGCCCATTGAATCAGATTCTACGCGGGTTTTAATGTCTTCGGTCATGGCAAAAGTCTTTCAACAGAAATGGAATATCGGACATGAATTTATCCAATAGTGTACAGTATTTATCGACTTTATAAAGGGGGAAAACAACAAAATCCTAGGCAATAATGTCCGGTATCAACATGGCCTCGATTTTGGAAATCATGTCACGCAGTGCCAGCTTACGCTTTTTCATGCGCTGCAATTTCAACATATCCACGGTACCGCTATGCATCATGTGGTCGATTGCTTCGTCCAAATCACGGTGCTCTACCTTAAGCTGTTCCAGTTGTTCTTTTAGCTTTTCTTCATCCAAGTTCATAAATAGGACCCTATAAATACAGTATATTTTTTTCCAAAAAATGAAAAACG
>QKJH01000168.1 GCA_003250865.1 Alphaproteobacteria bacterium
CTGTTCATCAAAATCCGCCGCGTGTTGGAAACAGATGACGCAAAACGCTCCAGATAGAACAGGGCATAATTATGCAGGTAATCTGGAGTAATCTTTTTAGGCGGGCGTTTCTTGCGGGGAGGCTTATTGTCCATTACAAAGCCTTTATCATCATCAACACGCAGCGTGGCGACAGGGTAATCGTATCGGTATCCGTTACCTGCTGACCCTTGCACCAAACACCGGAACCATCGGGGATAAAGCCGTAAGAGCCGTATAAACGTTGAGCCGCACCATAATCCTTACCCAAACCAACACCCAGGCCGATATGGGTTTTTCCCCGTTCTTTTGCTTCTTCCTGAGCGGCTGCGAGAAGCTGTTTGCCGATGCTTTTGCCGCGCCATTCGGGCAAGATTATAAAATCAACAATTTCTGGGGTTTCACTCCGAGTAAAGGGCGGATACTCACTACTCCACAAAAGCGTGATATACCCAACCACGCAATCCGTTTTATCATCCAAAGCCAACAGAACAAACCGCTCATCCCTTTGAACATCCTGCATATAACGGACATACCGGGCAATATCGCCGCCAAAGCCGTTAATGAGCGCATCCAGTCTATCTTCGGTCAAAGGTACAAGCTGTGCCATAAAAAACCCGTATCATGAATCATTTGCAAACAAGCGGAGCATCGACTATAACCCCTACACAAGGAATAAAACAAACACAGCGAACAATCAAGGAGCGATTTGCCGCAATGAAGAACAGCGATACTCTGCATCCGTTTTTGCTTGAACAATCCAGCCTGCGCGGTCGGATGGTTCGTCTTGACAACAGCTTGAAAACCATTTTAACGCAGCATGCCTATCCCGCAGCCATCAGCCATGTCATGGCCGAAACGGTAACCATGACAACGTTGCTGGCCGGCATGTTGAAATTTGAGGGTATTCTCACCCTGCAAATTACAGGTAAAGGTGCCCTGACAGCTTTGGTTGCCGACATTACCCATCATGGACATGTTCGAGCCTACGCCAAATGGAATGAAACAGAATTGGCAGCTAATGATACCGACACCACGTTTAAACAACTGGTTGGTGAGAACGGTATGATGGTTCTAACAATTGACCAATCAGCAACAAAAGAGCGGTATCAGGGCATGGTTTCGCTGGAAGGCGACACCATCACTGATTGGATGTGCCATTACTTTAAACAATCCGAACAAATTAAAACAGGCTTTAAAATGGCTGTAACGCAAAGCGGAAACAGCTATCAGTCCGCAGCCATCATGATGCAGGCCATACCGCACGAAACCGCGGGCGGCCAGAAATCAAACATTAATGAAGATGACTGGCGACGGAGTATGCTGCTGCTTGACACCGCAAAAGACGATGAATTGATTTCAGATGATCTGGATATCAACGATGTTCTCTTCCGGCTGTTCAACGAAGATGGCGTTCGGGTTTTTGACACGCTTGCCATTAAACATCAGTGCCGCTGCAGTGATGACAAAGTAAAAATGATACTCAAATCCCTTTCAAAAGAAGAGCTGGAAAGCATAAATCAGGATGGTCTGCTTGAAACCACTTGCCAGTTCTGCTCAAAAAGGTATCATTTCAACGTAAACGATATTCTAGCCGAAAAAGGGGAATAACCATGAAGTTTCAGTTTTTTGCCGTAACAGCAACACTTGCCGCATTGGCTATCACTGGCTGCGCCAGCAAAACGGCATCGCGCCCGACACCGCATTTTGAATTTGATCAACAAGCCCCGATTATGCTGGATGCCACAGAAATACTCTTTCAAAACCACTATGTTCCGGCTCAGGATATCAACTCGGTTGAACTTGATTTTCCCAAAACCCTGTCGCAAAGCATCGGTCATTGGGTCAACAGCCGTTTGGTCGCCAAAGGCGATATGGGCGGTACGGTTACCGTTACCATTAACGAAGCCAGCGTGACCAAAAATGATTTACCCACGACCAAAGGTGTCGAAGGCTGGTTTACCATTGATCAGTCGGAAAAATACACTGCCAAAATCGCTGTCACGATTGAGGCCGTCGGGATTCCCGCCGGTAACCAATCGGGGCAAATCAACGCACAGCGTAGCGTAACAGTGGCGGAAAATGCCTCGTTGGCGCAACGTGAAAATGCTTGGGTAAAACTGACACAGGCCATTATGCAGGACTTTGATGCCTCGGCTCAGCGGTTTTTCTACAACAACATGACCGGCGCAGTTATCCAGCAATATTAAAAGACCAACCTAGCGTTTCCAGAAAAACGGCGTGAACAATACCATCACGTTGAGGAGCTCCAGCCGTCCCATCAACATGGTGACAGCCAAAACCCACTTTGACGAATCCGGGATATTGGCGAAGTTCGTATGCGGTCCGACATCGGGGCCAAAACCAACGCCTATATTACCTATGGCCTGAGCAGTAGAAGCTATGGCCGTTTCAAAGGATAACCCGCTTAAGGAAACCAGTAACGTCATGAAACAGAATGTTGTTAAATAGACAAAGAAAAAGGTTTTGATGGACTCCAGAACATCATTCGATACCGTCTTGCCGTTATAGATAAGCTTCAAAGCCGCATGCGGATAAATCATCTTTTTGATATTGATGCCAACCGTGTCTTTGAGCATTTTAATTCGGAAAGCTTTAATGCCCGATGTTGTCGAGCCTGAACAACCGCCCATGAACATGAAAAAGAATAAAATCAGGACACCAAACGTCCCCCATTCATTAAAGTTTTGGGTCACATAGCCCGTGGTGGTTGAAATCGAAACAACATGGAACGTGACATCCAACAGCGTCTGCCAGAACGCCCGCCCTTGGGTAAGCATCAGATAAAGTGTCAGGCTGAGAATAGAGAGACCCAATGTTTTGATGAAGAACTTAACCTGACTGTCCTCCCACAGTGCCATAACGTTTCCCTTGAACGCCCTTAAAATCAAGATGAAAGGCAAACCACCGGCCAACATAAACACAATAGCCACCAGTTGGATGGGAACACTGTCGAAATAAGCAATTGATGCATCATGGTTTGAAAACCCTCCCGTCGGCAAAGTCGTGAAGGCATGGCAGATGGCATCAAAAATATCCATTCCCGCTATATGATAGAAAAAGGCACACAGGACAATTAGAAGGATATAGGTACCGGCAATATTGCCTGCCACCTGAACGGTACGCGGCATGAACTTGTCACTCTCGGACGATTCAGTACTATAGAGTTGCATGCCCCCCACGCGCATAAATGGCAGGAAAAGCATCGCGGCAACCACAAACCCCATACCGCCTATTGCCTGCAAAATCGCACGCCACAACAGCAAGCCGTGTGGCTTACCTTCAATATCCTTTAAAACACTGGCACCGGTTGTTGTAATACCCGAAACGACTTCGAAAACGGAATCCGTAAAAGAGATCGAGGCCGAAGACAGAACGAACGGAATACTGGCAAAAAAGCTGACTCCCACCCAACAGGCTACGGTAAGCAGAAATATCTGGCGAACCGATAAATCAAATCCGGTTTGCCTGTTCATGAGGATGAGAATAACACCAAAGAACAAGGTAATAAAAAAGGAAAATGAGAACGATGTCCAATTGGCATCATTGCGGGAGTAATCGACCATCAAGGGAAACAACATGGTAACAGCCAATGTCACCAACACAATTCCCAAAACATAGAGCACAGGTCGAAAACTAAACATGATGGTCAATATCCAACGTAAAAAAAACAAGAGCACCCTTGTCAGTCAGGATGCTCTTGCACTGTATCATTTAATAATCCTTATTCAAACCGGATTTCAGCGCGGCGGTTAGCCGGTTCACGGGTATTGTTATCTGTCGGAACCAAAAGCTCCTCCTCACCCATGGCTACCGTTTCAATAATTGCCGCATCTACACCATGCGAAACAAGTGACGCCTTTACCGCATCGGCACGTTTTTGTGACAAACGTTTATTGTATTTGGCAGGGCCCGATGTATCGGCATGACCTTTTACAATGATCTTTTGTACATCTTCACGGTGCAGAATATCTCCTGCTACAGCCGAAACAACTTCTTCGGCACCGGCTTCGATTTTGGCCGAGTTAAAGTCGAAGAAGGCCAGAAACATGGCTTCGCTGGTCGGAATAAGCTCATCCTGTTTCAATTTCGGCAATCCTGTCATTTCAGCCAGTTCTTCGGCACTTGGCGATTTTGCCTTATCCATACCGGAAACAGCATCAACCGCTTTTTCTTCTTTTTTGGTGCTGCCGCTATCGTCAATATTACCCAATGCGCTTTCGACTTTACCGATAACCGAGAAGAAATCATCACGACACTGGTTGATTTCATCGTACTGCCAGACTTCTTCCTGTTGTTCAATCCAGCAATCGTAGCGCGCTTGCGCGATGGCACTGTCATGCGGAGCAATTTCGCGGGCACCTTTGTCCAATGAGTTAATCAAGCGGGTACGCGCTTCTTGCAATTCGGCAACAAATTCTTCACGGATGCTCCAATTATCAATCGGTTCAGGCAACACAACCTCACCT
>QKJH01000139.1 GCA_003250865.1 Alphaproteobacteria bacterium
GTAGCCAACTCCATCCGTTCATTCTTGTTAAGCGGCGCGCGGTCAAGTGCAGCCCCCAACGGTACACCACGGGACAAATCTTTGTATGATTCCGTCCAGAACCGCCCGACTTCCGGCACATTCGTAGCTTCGGATGCCTGATCCAGCGTATCGGCGATCGGAACCAGACCGCGCAACATACGCGAAGCAGCCGCTGCCGAATCTGCGAAACCCAAGTCACGCAAGTAAGCTCCTATTAAGGGAATACGGCGCACAACTTTGGCTGTTGGCCAGTCTTTTTTACCACGATTAATCCAGTAGGAAAACAGACACCAAACAAGAAATGCCCCCATAACCGTTGCCGAGGCAATCAGTGCATTCCACAATATTTCCAGATTTTCTACCGTCTGGTTAAATTCAGCCAATGCCTGAGGGTCTGACGGAGCGTTGGATCGGAACCAACGCAGCACCAAACCGCGCCCCCAGACCAAAGCCTGAGTAATAGACACAATATCAAAGGCAATCCACGCCATTGTTGCACCAATCTTACTGGCATTCTTGCGTTTGTTGGTGATATTCTGAATAGCGTGCGGTATACCTTCGTGCAGACGGTTCGAGCGCTCGCTTGCCGCCAGAATGGCCAAGGTTGAGTGGTCAAAAATCCGCAAAGCCTTTAGGGCATCAATAACGCTTAGACCACGCGAAAGCGCTTCTCGTGCCGGGGCCAGAATATTCTGAATACGCGGATTTGTTTCTGCCTGAATCAAGCGCCAGAATGCCACACCGGGAGAGGTTGATTGCGCCCTGAATTGTATCCCACGCAAAAGCTGTACCTGCCACCAGCTGGAACGCGCCATCAGGCGTTCAATTGGCGAGCGTTTATGCGGACGAATAGTGAGGACAAAACCACCCTCTTTTTGTACAGCGGCACGCACATCTTCAACCGTAGGAAGGAAAAAAGTCTGTGTTACTTTTTTCGGTCCTTTCGGTGTTTCTACTGCGTATTCTGCCAACCACTGTTCCATCTGTTATTCCGCGAAATAATCCTTTTACTCAAGCACCTTACATCGTTTGCAGCTGTGTCATCGCCATAAACGGATCAACATAACCTTCGCGCACCAACTGACACAAACCGTCAGAACGTGTATGCAACGCTACGCCCTCGACATCACGCAAACGGTTAATATCGGTTATTAGCGTGTTATAGACTTTCTCACGCGTTTTTTCGTTTGCTTCGATAAGTAACGCCTCGAGCAGCAAAGTACGTCCCAGATAGCCCGTACGATTGCACAAATCACATCCGTTAGGGTTATGCTGATGAATATGCGTATCCGGTGTCAACTGCAGGTGCTGTATTTCCGCATCGGAGAGAATCTCCGAAGATTTTTTCTTGTACGAACAGCTTTGGCACAAGGTACGCACCAAGCGTTGGTTCAGTACGGCACGAATTTGCTGCGACAGAGTATAGGTTGACGAACGGTCTTTTTCGCTCGGCATAAAGGAACGCAGACGTTCAAGTGTTTGTACAGCGCTATCGGCGTGAATGGTTGAAATAACCGTGTGACCGGATTCAGCAGCACGCAAAGCCGTTTCAACCGTTTCACCATCCCGCATCTCACCAACGATGATATAATCTGGATCGTGACGCAAACTGGCACGAATAAGATCGGCAAATGAACCACCCTGTTTTCCGGGCACCGTCTGCCATTGTGTAGCATAGCGGATTTCATACTCGATAGGATCTTCAATCGTTAAAACATGACGGCGGCGGCGATCAATTTGCTGCACACAGGCATAAAGCGTTGTCGTTTTACCGGAACCCGTAGGACCGGATAAAAGAATAAGACCGCCGTCCCCTTTAACCTCGGGCGACAAAAGCATGGCAAGATGCTCCTGCACCTCCTCATGGCGGCGGAACAATTCGTCAAAACTACGAAGTGATGCCCTATCCAAAAGACGCATGGTCAGTTTTTCCCCATCGTTACCTTGCGGCCCAGCGGCAACACGAACATCAATCGAACGCCCTTGCCACATAAAGCCGAAACGGCCATCTTTTGGTGTCGAACGATCACCAAAGTTCAAACCGGCATCCCTTTTGAGCAATGTCGTCAAACGTGCCATGGCATCGGACGGCAACAAATGCATCGGTATCAAATCACCATCGACGCGGTACTTAATCCAGTTTGGTGCATCCTCGGCATTATCCTGATGTAAGTGAATATCGGATGCGCGCATTTGCAATGCTTCGGCCAACAGGTCACGGGTAAACTGGTTAAGCAGCAAACCGTTATCCATGTCTTTGAGCCATGTAGCAAGCGTTTTTTCACAACGATCTGCCGCCAAATCATGCACCTTGCGTAAGGTAGCCAACAGTTCAGCTCTATCCCATAATTGCGATTCAACGCGGTCAACCTTGAACCCGGCACGGCGCACCGTGGTGGCCAAATCTTCTTCCTGTTTCGGATTAAGCTCGTATAACGGAGCGATTTTCAAGACACCGTCATCCAGACTATCCAAATGGGTTGAAAGTGGCATCCACGCCTGAATCGGCACGGCAGCACGCAATTGGTCACCCGTTGCACGGTCACGAATTTTTGAATCCAGATCACTTTGTTCAAAACCACCGGCTGATACCAGCAATTGTTCAACCGTGCGGGTAACCCCTTTTTCGACAAAGAGTTTCCTTTCTTTCTGAACCATGTCCAGATAACGCTCACGGCCTTCACCGCGGTGTAATTCGGAAAACTTCCTTTTTTCTAAAGGCGCCCCTTTTACTTTTTCATTCTCAGTGCTCATTAGTTATCACTCTTCTTTTTCTTAGAGCTGGAACTGCTTTCCTCATTAGCAATTTGAGAAACTTCCTTTTCAACTTTTGTTGTAAAGGATTTGTCAAAGACAAGCAGAACAACCTGTGTATCACCGATAAGTTCGACACCTTGGCCAACAATGTGCACAATCCACGGGTAACCGCCCAACATTTGCACTTCGCCATCATTGACTATCATCCGTCCGAACGGCCCGGTTATAACGGCACGTGTTGGTGAATGTGACGTTACTTTGTAGCCGTCAAGTGATAAGGTGCCGCGTTTTTGAACCGTCGTTGTTGTTATGACCGGAACATCTTTCGGCACATCAACAGAATCCAGTTTATCCATCTGTAATTCTGCGCCCGACAAACGAGGTATGCCTGTTCCGGATGTCGTTGTTGTCGTTAAAGCCGTTTGAATGGAAACCAGAGATTGGTCGGCGACAACCGGCGTTTCAGCTTCACCGCGAATAGGAATAACCAAAACACCGCGCACACCATCGTGGCGAACTTGAATATCATCGATAACCGGCCCCTCACGGCGAGGCTGCCAGTTTACGGTCAGCGGACACGCTTCAAGCGGCTCCAGTTCCATTCCGGTAACACAGCCGTCATCAGCCAAAGTCAAACCATTATCAGAACCGGCCAATTTAATAGCGCTCAATTTTACATTGGCATCACCGCTGTTAACCAGTGAAACTGTAATAGAGGCAGCGCCGTCTACTTCATCGCCGAAATCTACTTCTTTATGGTCAGATACGATTAAACCGCGACCTGGGATGGATTCAGGAAAAATTTCAGCCGCATCGGTTGATTTCGGACTGTATTCACCCATTACCGGTATCATGGTAATACCCTTAGGACCATCATGTTTAACTAGAATGGCGCCTTCTGCCTTGCCGATACTGTACGGTGTCCACATAACGGTTACCAGACAGCTTTTACCCGGCTCAACCGTTGTACAATCCGGTGCAGAAACCGAAAAGCCCGTTTTCGGATCGGCCATCAACTCAACCGAAGAAACCACAATATCGGATGAGGTCGTGTTGTTCATAAGGATTGAGCGCACAAGCGGTGTCTTTGTTTCCAATTCATCAAAATCAACTTCTTCCGGCGTAGCGCCAAGCGAAGGAACGGACTCTCCACCGGCATTCTGGCCTGCTGCTCCGCCAACCGTACCGGTAATAGCTGTTTTGCTCAGGCGTGAACGACCATCATGATCAACAAGAATTTCTACACGATAGGGGCCATCGTTAATACCGACGATATTTGTTGTTACCGCACATTCCGCACTCGGAGGAACCGGTGCCTTGCTGCAGTTATCCGTACCCACGTTGGCCGTCACATTGGCCGAAGGATACAGGTTGATGGCTTTTACGGTAATCGGCATATTGGTAACGTTTTTAAACAGGGTGATTACCTGAGCCGTATCCCCTTTGGACAGATTACCCCCTTCAACAGTATCAGCAGATGGTTTTAAATCAGGACCTGATGTTTTCTGCCCGGCTGACTGAGGATCTTCGAAAGCGGCATATTGCGCGTTGGCCGCAGGAGCCATGACAATAAAAGCACTCAATGCCATCACAAAGAATATAAAATTATTTAAATATGAAAACGTCTTAATCCACTTGCTTCTCAAGACACTTCTCTCTTTCTGAAACCCAGTTTTACGTGACATCGGGAACCCCCGCTATGAAATATTAATTCATGTCCGCAC
>QKJH01000153.1 GCA_003250865.1 Alphaproteobacteria bacterium
CATGATGCCGCCTCCCAATGTCACGGGTTCCTTGCATATCGGCCATGCGTTGACCTTTACCATTCAGGATATACTGACCCGTTATTACCGTCTGCAAGGCCGCGATGTCTTGTGGCAACCGGGTATGGATCACGCCGGCATTGCCACCCAGATGGTGGTTGAACGCCAACTGGATGCCCAAGGTATCTCCCGTCATGATTTGGGACGGGAAAAATTCATCGACAAAGTCTGGGAATGGAAAGAACAGTCCGGCGGCATGATTTTCAAACAGCTGCGCCGTCTGGGCGCTTCGGCTGACTGGTCACGCCAGCGCTTTACCATGGACGACGGGCTGTGCACCGCCGTGCGCAAGGCCTTTGTCCGCATGTACAAGGACGGGCTGATTTATCAGGACAAGCGTCTGGTCAACTGGGATCCAAAACTTCATACCTCGATTTCCGATTTGGAAGTAGTCACCAAGGAACGCAAAGGCCACCTATGGCATATCAAATACCCGATTGAGGGTGAAAAGAACAGCTATATCATCGTGGCGACAACGCGTCCGGAAACCATGCTGGGCGATACGGGCGTTGCCGTCCATCCCGAAGACGAGCGTTACAAACACCTGATTGGCAAAAACGTCGTTTTACCACTGACCAATCGCCTTATCCCGATTGTTGGCGATGAACATGCCGATCCCGAAACGGGCACTGGCGCCGTTAAAATTACTCCTGCTCATGATTTCAATGACTTCGAGGTGGGTAAACGCCACAACCTGCCCATGTTGAATATCATGGACGAAAATGCCCATTTAAACGACACCGATACCGTACCAGAAAAATATCGTGGTCTGTTCCGTGACAAAGCACGTAAAGTCATTGTCGAAGATTTAGAGGCACTCGGCCTGCTCGATAAAATCACCGACCATGTGTCGCAAGTGCCGTACGGCGACCGTTCGGATGTTGTGGTTGAACCGATGCTGATGGATCAATGGTATGTCGATGCGCAAACGCTGGCCAAACCGGCGATTAAGGCGATTGAAGACGGTGACACAAAATTTGTTCCGGCCAATTGGGAAAAAACCTATTTCCAATGGATGCGCAATATCCAGCCCTGGTGTATTTCACGTCAATTATGGTGGGGACACCGCATTCCGGTCTGGCATGGGCCGGATGGCACCTGTTTCTGTGAGGAAACGGACGAAGCAGTCTTCACTGCCGCCGAAAAACATTACGGCAAAACAGTCGAACTGGTACAGGACAACGACGTACTGGATACATGGTTTTCCTCCGGTTTGTGGTCGTTCTCAACACTCGGCTGGCCGGATAAAACGCCGGAGCTGGGGCGCTATTACCCTACATCGGTTCTGGTTACCGGTTTTGACATCATCTTTTTCTGGGTCGCCCGCATGATGATGATGAGCATGCATTTTATGAACGACGAAAACGGTAACGGTCTTGTTCCGTTCAAGGATATATACATCCATGCGCTGGTACGCGATGAAAAAGGCCAGAAGATGTCTAAATCCAAAGGCAACGTCATTGACCCACTTATCCTGTGCGATAAATATGGCGCGGATTCCGTGCGTTTTACGCTAGCGGCCATGGCGGCGCAAGGACGTGATATTGCCTTGGGTGAATCACGTGTTGAAGGATACCGCAACTTTGCCACCAAGCTGTGGAACGCCACACGCTTTTGCGAGCTGAACGGTTGCACCTATGATGCCGGTTTTGATTTGAACACGGCCACCCATCCGGTTAACCAGTGGGTAATTTCGGAATTTGTTAAAATGCAGGAAGCCGTTAAAAACGGTATCGAACAATACAAATTCAACGAGGCCGCTAATGCCCTGTATCACTTTGCATGGGGTATTTTCTGTGACTGGTATATCGAGCTGACCAAGCCGATATTGGCCGGAAATGACGAAGCATTGGCAACAGAAACAAAGAAAGTAACATCAACAATACTTCTAGAAATGTTGAAATGTCTTAGCCCGATAATGCCTTTTATTTCTGATGAGATAGCGCGCAATCTTCTGAATGATAATGAATTTTCATTTATGACAGAAAACTGGTTTGATGTCAGAAAACTGTCTACAAAAATCGACAAATATAACACTGCCGGTCGCGCGATAAATTGGCTGGTTGAAACCGTTACCGCCATCCGCTCGATGCGCGCGGAAAAGAACTTGGGCGGTAAACCGATACCGCTACAAATCAAACCATCCACAGATGAAGCCGCCGCTTGGGCACGCGAATTTGAACCGCTGTTACGCTCCCTCGCCCGTGTCGAGGAATTTACCATTATGGCAGGCTCTGATGAGTTTGCGCCCGATGCCATTCAGTTGGTTGTCAGTGATGCCACGCTGGGCGTTCCGCTGGGCAGTGTAATTGATGTAGCGGCCGAAAAAGCCCGTCTGACACGCGAGATGGAGAAAACGCAGAAGGAAATTGACAGCCTGTCTGGTCGTCTGGCCAATGAAAATTTTGTGTCCAAAGCGCCCGAACATGTGGTCAACGGCTATAAACAGCAGCTGGACGATTTAAAAGCCGCAAAGGCCAAACTGGACGAGGCCTTTGAAACCGTCAGCAAGATAGCCTGACTATTATGACGATAGCCATAAAAAAGACTTGTCAGAAATGGGAAAGTTTTGCATTATGGCTTCACTTTTGAAGGCCAGTAGCTCAATTGGTTAGAGCCGACCGCTCATAACGGTCTGGTTGGGGGTTCAAGTCCCTCCTGGCCTACCACCACCCCGCCCTCACAGCGGGGTGTTTTTTTATTCGTACCTTAACGCCTCGACCGGATCCATCTTGGCGGCGCGCCATGCAGGATAGATGGTGGCACCGAATGACAGGATAAGCCCCATCAGTACAACCAGTACCACCTCATTCCAATCCACAATGGACGGGAGCTTGGTCAGGAAGTAAATCTCCGCCGGAAACAGATTGGTATCCGTCAGTTTTTCGATAAAATACTGAATGCTCGACAGATAGGTAGCCACCAATGCGCCGAGTACGAACCCGACAAAGGTTCCGACAATGCCAATGCTTGCGCCCGTCAGGAAGAAAATACGCAGTATCATGCCGCGTGTGGCACCAATCGTGCGCATGATGGCGATATTGCGCCCCTTGTCCTTGACCAGCATAATCATCGAGGAAATGATATTGAACGCCGCCACCAGAATAATCAGCGTCAGGATAAGGAACATCACGTTGCGCTCCACCTCAAGCGCCGAGAAAAAGCTGACATTGGAATCTTTCCATGTCGTGGTAAAGGCAAACCCCTCGAGCTTGCGGTCAATCGTATCGGCCACCCCCTCGGCGTAAACTTCGGGGTTTTCGGTTATCACCTCCAGCGTGTTGATGCCCTGCCCCATATTGAAAAAGCTCTGCGCATCGGAAAGCGACATAAACACGAAATTGGCATTATATTCGAACATGCCGACATCAAACACCGCCGCTACGGTATAGGAACGGCTTTTAGGCATGGTGCCGAACGGCGTGACTTTTCCCTTTGGTGATAAAAGCGAGATTTTCTCACCCACCTGAACGCGCAAACGACGCGCCATTTCCATCCCGATAGCTACCGAGTTATTTCCAAACTTATCGATATTTCCAGCAACAATATTATCTTTAAAAATCGGACGGTTGACAAAGTCCTCTTCAGGTATGCCACGAGCAATTGCTCCGCGTGCTTGCCCCTCGATAGTCAGAAGTGCCTGCCCCTCGACCGTTGGCGTGACGGAAACCACGCCCTTAATATCCTTGATAACCGCCTCGTACGGGCTGTAATTTTCCAAGGGGCCGCTTTCACCATAGACATTGACATGGCCGTTCAGCCCCAGGATTTTACCCACCAGCTCGGATCGGAAGCCATTCATCACCGACATGACGATAATCAGCGTCGCCACGCCCAGCGCGATACCGGCCAGCGAAAACCCCGATATGACCGAAATAAAGCTTTCCTTGCGTTTCGAGCGCAGATACCGAAAAGCCACCATCCGTTCAAATGCCGAGAAAATCATGTCGTAGTCATCCTTGTTTGTCGTTTGCCGCTATTGTAAACCACCGTACCATAATGTCACGCGGAAATTTTCTTTTTTCTTGCGATGACTTCCCCCTTGCCCTATGCGGTTTTTTCCGTTTATAGTGGGCATCTAAATTATTATGACACCTATATTTAAAGCGAGATAATCATTATGGTGAACGAAGTCAAACGTGAACAAAACTTTCCCGACTGGTATCAGTATGTCGTTGCGACTGCTGATATGGCTGAAAACTCCTCTGTTCGTGGCTGCATGATTATCAAACCGTGGGGCTATGGCATCTGGGAACAGATACAGGCTGCACTTGATAAACGCATCAAGGAGACAGGGCACGACAACTGCTATTTCCCAATGCTTATCCCGCTGCACATGTTCGAAAAAGAAGCCGACCATGTCGAAGGCTTTGCCAAAGAAATGGCGATGGTCACCCATACCCGCCTGAAAGCCAAAGAGGACGGCACGGGATTGGAA